>NZ_JBFWIJ010000010.1:0-92750 GCF_050256055.1 Sphaerochaeta sp.
AAAATACATCGGGGCGAAAGGACTCGAACCTTCGATATCCTGCTCCCAAAGCAGGTGCCCTAGCCACTGGGCTACGCCCCGAAATGTTTTTGGAGTATACGCACTTGAGCTTGCCGACGTCAAGGGGTACCATACCAAACATATGGAGAGCAACATACTCATAGAAGAAGTGGCACATCGACTGGATGCGCTGCTGCCGGCGGAAATCCAGTTTCTCGAACAACGTGATCCGTTTCGGTTCCTGATAAGCGTCATCCTTTCTGCCCAGACGACCGATAGGATCGTCAATGCAGTGGTACGGGATTTGTTTGCCGTATTCCCCACCAAGCAATCCTTGGCGGATGCAACCACAGCGCAAGTCGAGCAGATTATCTTCCCCACCGGGTATTATCGCAACAAGGCGAAGCACATCATCGCCTGTGCACAGGCTTTGCTGGACCAGGATCTTCCCGATACCATGGAAGAATTGGTGAAACTGCCGGGCGTCGGAAGAAAAACCGCAAGTTGTGTTCTCGGTGACATCTACGGGAAACCCGCCATCATCGTCGATACTCATTTTTCCCGGGTGGTCAACCGCTTGGGTCTGGTTTCCTCCAACGACCCTGTGATTGTCGAGAGACAGATACGAACAATGCTTGCTGCTCAGATGCAGTACCGCTTTTCCATGACGGTCAATTTGTTCGGCCGGACAACGTGTCATGCAAAGAAACCTGAGTGCGAGCACTGTCCGTTGGGCGATTTGTGCCCGAGTCGAGATGGGTTTCTGAAAAAATCCTCCACCTGACCAGGTTTGCATGGGTTTCCCAGCTCAAACGGGCAAGACTCAGATCCTTGATGCCCAGTGGTTCGAGTACCAAAGGCTGCTCGCTTTTGCCCAGATAGATACCACTGATCGGATAATCGGTTTCCAGCTGCCGCCGTATGGCTTGCAAGGACTGCTCGGCTATTGGGAGAAAGAGCATCCCATGGGAAAAGCGTGCCGACCCCTCGGTGATCAACGGCAAAGGCGGAGAATCGATCCAACCAGTCTTTGGTTCGGCTTGCACCGGACCGAGGATGATGCAAGCTTCCAGGCTGCAGAAACTGCTGTCACCGCTATTCTGATAGAGTTCGTTCCGCACGCGTGTCAAGGTATTGCGCATCTGCTGTGGTAAGCGTAGGATATACAAGGTGTCCATATCCGAAGCATAGCCAAGACGGAAGCGAGCTACAAGGGAAAAAGTTGAAAAGATGAGCCCTTTCTCTTTACACAAAAGCCGTTATCTGGTAATTTGGCAAAGGTTGAAGTCTGCATCGCAAAAGCCTTGTGCAACTGCTCACGGGCAAACGCTTGTCCGTACAAGGATAGCCATGACTTTGACAGGCCTTGGATCGGCCAAAAATGAATTATTAAGACAAGGTGGATATAGCTATGGCTCGTAGATGTGAGATTTGCGGAAAAGGAACGGTTGCCGGAAATAGTGTTCCGAGAAAAGGTCAGGCCAAAAAGCATGGTGGTGTAGGTCAGCACATCGGTGTTACCACGAAGCGCGTTTTCCGCCCCAATCTCGTAACGATCAAGACGTTGGTCAACGGTACTCCCCGTACCATCAAGATTTGCACTCGTTGCTTGAGGAGCGGAAAGGTCGAGAAGCTCGTATAACGAGACCTATTTCAGCTCGATCAACGAAGAGCCCAGGGTTTGGGCTCTTTTTGTATATCCTTACAACACATTTGTTTACTGTGTTGTTCACTATCTTAAACCCGGGAGGGATCAGCTGTGGACGGTATACGGATACATGCAGTGGAAAGTTCGAACCTCATTTGCAGGCAAGGGTGCGAGCAATTGCTGCGCATCGCCCGCCAAGATGGTGCAAACCATCACGTGTTCGTGCTGGCTCCCTTGAAGGATGTTGAGTTTGAATTGGCGGGATTGCTTGGATACGCCAAGGCGCACGACGAACGATTGTGGTCGTTGCAGGAACAACGGTTTGCCCGTTGGACGGCATTGGTCGACCAGATGCTGGGAGAACTCGCCGGGAGCAAGGTGTTGCAACGGATCAAGCAAGGCTTTACGGATTTGGAGGATATCCTCCATTCGGTATGGCTTGTGGAGGAGGTCTCCACCGGAGTCCGTCATTATTTTGAGAAAATTACCGACAGCTGGGTTGCCGATCTGCTCTGTCATTATGCAAGCAGCCAATCGTACCATGCAGACTTGATTGAATACCAAAGCCTCCTTGCCCGTACTGAAATACCTGAACAATTGCTGTTCGTCTATGGAAATCTGCCGCAGGCTGAGGGAAAAGTACCCGTAGATGGGGTGAGTGAATACGGGGCATCCTATCTGGCCGGCCACCTGCATGCCGAAGGGGTCACTTTTTGGAACAATGTCTCGTTGCTCCGCAACGCCGACAGTGCCGAGGTTCCTTCTGCATTGGTGATTCGCAATCTTTCATATTCTGAAGCGACTGAACTCTCCTTCTTCGGTGCTCCCATCATTCATCCGCAGTCCCTGCTTCCCGCCATAGAGCAGTCGATCAACGTGCAGTTGCGCTGCTGGAAGCATGAGGATGATCAAGGGACGATCATCAGCAAGGAAGGGGATTTGGATGGTCCGACCCGAGTGAAGGGGTTTTCCATCGTCCACGACATTGCTTTGATCAACGTGGAGGGGGCGGGGATGAGTGGTGTCGTCGGCATTGCCGGCAGACTTTTCTCCGCCATGCGCGAAGCATCCATTTCCGTGGTTCTCATCACCCAGGCTTCCAGTGAATACTCGATCTGTTTTGCTGTTCCGGAAGATCAGATGGAAAAGGCAGTACTGACCGCCCGATCGGAATTTGCCCATGAACTGCAGAACACTTCCATCCAAAGCATTGAAGGCGAAGGCGGATTGGCCATTTTGGCTGCTGTCGGCAAGCAGATGACCGGTCAAGCCGGAGTAGCCGGCAAATTCTTTTCTTCCTTAGGCAAGGCGTCTGTCAACGTCATCGCCATCGCCCAAGGGTCCAGCGAAACCAATATCAGTGCTGTCATCAAAGCGCAGGACAGCAAGAAGGCCCTGCGTGCCTTGCATGCGCGATTCTTCCTTTCCAAACAGGCCCTCTCTGTCGGCTTGATCGGACCGGGAAGCATCGGAGGAACACTGCTCAAACAGATTTCCCGAGAGAGTGTGCGCCTGAAGGAACAGTTTGGATTAGACATCCATATCAGAGGCATCGCAAATTCGAAACGCATGATTCTTGACCAGGATGGGATTGACCCTGCCAACTGGAAGCAACGCTTTGAACAGGAAGCAATTGAACTGGACCTTGATCTCTTCACCCGTCATATCGGGGCTACGTATTTCCCCCATTCACTGATCATAGACTGTACAACCAGTGCACAGCTTGCCCAACACTATGCAACCTGGCTTGAGATGGGGATCCACGTAATTACGCCGAACAAAAAAGCCGGTACTGCCCCGATGCCGTATTACCGGCAGTTGCTGGACACCTGTCTGAGGACCGGAAGACGATTTTTATATGAGACTACGGTAGGGGCAGGACTGCCGGTCATCTGGACACTCAAGGATCTGGTCCAAACCGGAGACCGCGTCCATCGCATTGAGGGTATCGTAAGTGGTACTCTGGCATGGTTGTTCTCCTCGTATGACGGCACGGTACCGTTCAGTACCTTGGTTCGAAAAGCCAAGGATATGGGCTATACCGAACCCGATCCCCGTGATGACCTTTCGGGAATGGATGTAGGACGGAAGACGGTCATCCTGGCACGTGAATTGGGCTATGACGTCGAGGTTGCGGATATACCCATCCAAAGCCTTGTCCCCGCTTCGTTGGAAAAGGGGAGCATAGAATCCTTCATGCAGCATCTTGAAGTACTCGATCCCCTGATCGAATCGGCATACCAAGAGGCGACGCGCAAGGGTGAACGACTGCGGTATGTCGGGGTAGTCGAAGAGAACGGGCGGTGCAGTGCTTCGTTGAAGAGTTTTGGTCCTGACCATCCGTTCGCACAGGCCCGAGGTACCGACAATGTGATCTGTTTCACCACTGACCGGTATTTCGAACAACCATTGGTGATCAAGGGACCCGGTGCGGGGCGGGACGTTACCGCAGGCGGGGTGTTTTCTGATATTCTACGACTGGCGGCCTATCTTGGGGCCAGAATTTAGGAGGTAGGCATGAAGTTTGTTTCAACACGCAAGAAGGCTCCTGCAGTTTCCGTAAGCCAAGCGATCATCCAGGGATTGGCGGTCGACGGCGGATTGTATGTTCCAGAATCGTTTCCCTCCCTGGCAACCTTGCCGGTCGGTGAGATATCGAGCTATCCGGAATTGGCTTATGAAGTGCTTTCCCCGTTCTTCGAGGGGGACATCCTTGCCGAGGATCTCGCCCAAATCTGTGTGGATGCATTCAATTTCCCTGTACCCTTGGTCCCCATCCAAGGGGAACAAACGGTGTTGGAGTTGTTTCATGGTCCGACGGCGGCTTTCAAGGATTTCGGTGCTCGGTTCCTTGCCTCGAGCATGGAACGCATCATCGAACGGCAGAAGCAAAAACTGACCATTCTGGTCGCCACCAGCGGTGACACCGGTGGTGCGGTGGCCGCAGCATTCGCCAACCGCCGGAATATTGAGGTGAAGGTCCTCTTCCCCAAGGGGAGGGTGAGCAAAAGACAGCAGCAACAATTGACCTGCTGGGGCAACAACATACAGGCCTATGAGGTGGATGGTTCGTTCGACGACTGTCAGAAAATGGTCAAAGATGCGTTTATGGACCAAGCGGTCACCCGCGAATGGGGGCTCTCCAGTGCTAACAGCATTAACTTGGGGCGATTGCTGCCGCAGAGTGTCTATTACGTGTATGCTTCCTACCTGTACCAACAAGCGTATGGGAAAAAACCCATATTCATCATTCCCAGCGGAAATGTAGGCAACAGTTGTGCCGCGTACTGGGCATTGACCATGGGCTCCCCGATCGAACGCATCATCCTTTCGGTCAACAAGAATCGTACGATCCCCGACTACCTGATCAGCGGAACCTATGAGAAGCGGGATTCGGTGGCAACCCTAGCGAATGCCATGGATGTCGGGAATCCGAGCAACATGGAGCGGCTGTTCAACCTATATCCTGACATCCAGACCATGCGCTCAATGGTCAGCGCCTATTCCGTTGATGATCGGACGATAGAGCAGACCATCAAGGAAGTGTATGCACAGACCGGGTATATTCTTTGTCCGCATACCGCTACAGGGGAACGGGTGCGACGGGACCATTTTGCAGACCAACCCACTATTGTTGTTTCTACCGCACATCCGGCCAAATTCGAGCAGGTGGTTGAACCGTTGATCGGAACTTCCGTCGAGGTTCCTGAAAACTTGGAAAAGCTTCTGAACATGCCTTCCTCGTTTAAGCAGATCGGCTGTGATTATCGGCAGTTGTTTGTATAGGCAGGAACAAAAATGCTTTGATAAGCAAGCCCCATGTAACGATGGGGCTTGCTTTGGCATGTAAGTGATTACGTAGTTCCTATGGCTCGTCGGGTGGCGTAAGCAACATGCCTATTGCCTGAAGTGCAGGCAAATTAACCACATGCAATACATTCTCTGCTGTGGTAATGGACAGGGTGAGATACGGGGTGGAATCATCATATGGTGAATCCCAGAGTGCACTGCACACGGTTTCAAAGAAAGTTTGATCAAGATCCCCTGACGGACCGTCCCATACAGGTGCCAATTGGGAAAGATGAGCACCTGCAATCGGTTTGATCTTGATTTCCAGAAGGACAGGAGCACGCACGACTTCACTCCCGTTGAAAACACAGTTCGTGGCATAGCTATAGGCAAGATCGAGATACACATCTCCCTCCATGGGTATCGGATTGTCTGCCGTCGGTTCGCGATAGGTTGCATTCTGTATGCCGAAATCCAGAAATGCCCCGGTAGCCAAATCGATGGGAATCGTATTGGTATCAGACAGTGCAACGGAATCCTCGATGTGGGCAAATGTCGAAAGGCCTATTCTCCCGGACATCAATATATCTCTGAATGCAGAATAGTCCAGTGGGTTCTCCGCATCAACCGAAGAAAGCACCTCAAGTACTTCAAGGAATTTGGATGTACTGGCTGCCATTTCCAAGTCCAAAAAATCTACGGTTCCGGAAAGGATATCTGTATCATCCTTGACTACTGCAAAGGCTTCATCAACCACCTTCAAACGGAAGAGAGCGGAAAGCGATCGGGCTTGGAACTGTGCTTGGTCACTGAGCAGGTACTGTACAGAAGCAATCGTTCCTTTGAGTGATTCCTGAAATGAACCTTGTATCGCTGCAATCAGTGCAGCATCCATCTGCTCGAGCGTAGGCGGATCATCCGGGTTGTCCAATGGAACATCAGAAAGAAGCGCGGCTCGATATGGCGATATGTTCGAAGCAAATTTCGGATCCCACTTTGCAAATAGGATGCAATCCTGTGTTATGACATCAGATGCAAAATTCCATCTATTCTGATATGAATTATCTGAATACCAACCAACAAATACATAGCCTTCTTTCGTTGGTTCCGAAGGCGTGGAAAGCAATGAGCCTTTCTCAATTGAATACCCTCCAAGGTAACTGCCTCCTTGCGTATCGAAGCTGACTGAAACCGGATCAATCAACCACAGTGCATAGAGTGTTGTATTCCCCCGTACCACATCATTTGAGAAATCCCATCGGTACTGATACGTATCATTCTTGTACCACCCACTGAAAATTTTTGTACCATTGGCATCAGGAGCTCTGGGAGCATTGATCAGACTGTCATATGATGCGGTTGTGTTCTCATTTGCTTGGCTGCTGTTGTACTGGAATGTTATGGTGTATTGGTTCGGTATCCATTTGGCATATAACAATAGATTTTGTGTCACTTCCTGGGAGAAATCATACCGATTTTCAAATGTATCCTCGGTGTACCAAGCATCAAAGGAATATCCTGTCCTTCTTGGCGCAGAAGGTTGGGAAACTTTGGAACCCACCGAGACCGTTTTTACCTCCAATACTTCATCGGTTATAAATGTTACTTTCACTGCTTTTTGTTCCAAAACATTCAGATCACACGCGAAAGATACGAGGGAAATAATGAGAATGGTCAATAGAAGATATCTTGATTTCATACCTATCATTCCTTACTTCATCGGATTTGCTATGCAGCAGTGAAAAGCAGGCAGTTGTTTTCCGCGCTCATGAAATTCATTAGCTGCATACAGCAAGCATCAATTGGAAAACAGTAGTATGAAGGGAAAGGGGGTGGGATATCCGTGTTGATGATTTCTTCCCTGCCAATGCCATACCTATGGAGTGGATGGTTTTCTCCATTGTTCGCAGTGCAAGCCAGGTAGGAGAAAAACCTGTTGCTATACCATACACCCTGCATAGAACCTCCAAAATGGATTGCTTGGAAGCCTTGAGGTATATACTACATGGTATGCCACAGTAGTGAAGTACTGCATAAACCTCAGTACAAATTATTCACCTATAGTATATAAATATTTTTTTGATTTTGTAAAGAAAAATATGTCATACGTCATGAATAAGAAAAGAGAATGATTTTGGAAATATAAGTAATCTATGAATATACAGAGTAATTATTGCAATTGTTGAGAACTGTGTAAGTATATTCATATGTCAATACTGTACCTGCCAAAAAAGAGGGGGTGGATTATCCACCCCCTTGTAGCATATATGATTCTTACCGTGAGAAGGTTCCCTTCACCGTAAGACTGGATGTGAGTGCATCCTCTGTATTGTCGGTCAGAGAATCGTAGAAACTTACCTCCAACGCGGCGGATGTGGAGATGAGGCCGAACCGTTTCTCCAAGGAAAGACCTCCTCCGATACGATATGCCTCCAGGCTGGTCTTGAACGCTTGGTCGAACGAAGCGGTGAGGTTGATGGTGTCGAAGAAGGTCTGCTTGATCGCAAACTTTGCATCATACCCATAGGTGGTCAAACTCCCGCTTTGGGTGCTCCAAGCCTGGTCGAATCCCAGATTGATGGCATACCTTGAGAAGGATACCGAGGGAGTGAGAGCATAGGAGAATTCCCAGAACGTGGTATCGGTATCGGTTCCATCCACTCTCAACTCGGTGATGTATGAATCCTTGGTCTTTGCCCCAAAGTTCAAAGTCACATCGCCTAATTTGTACCTCCCGCTACGATATCGCAGTTCGCCGGTATGGGTGAGCGTGACGTCATTTTCGGTGGAAGTGAGGATGGCTGACTTGACTGCAGCATCGGTCGCCTTGTCGGCAAGCGCATCGGCATTGGTTGTCTCCCACGTGAAGGTGTAGTCCAAGCCGACGGTTCCCAGCATCGGATGGCTGGGTGTGTCAACGCCCAATTGTCCGGTATGCACGATATGGGCGATCTCATTGGCCGAGGTCGGCACATCGCTTGGGGCCAGATCTGGTTTGACCAACGCAATGATGTCGTTGAACAGGATATCCCTGATAGCATCCTGGTCATAGGAATAGCCGCCGGAAACATCGAAACCGAACAGTTTCCGCTCGATCGAGGCACCGAAGGTGAACTCATCGGTGGGGATTGAGGATCCGAGGCTCTTGTAGGTCGCATCGGTCTTGCGAACCCATGCTTCCATCCCAAGACTGGGAACCGTTGCATCAACTCCGTAGCTGATGCCCCAAGCATCCTTATCGACCAATCCGGAGACCAACCCGTTTGTGGGAAGGAAATAATCAAGGATCGGGAAGACCGACTGCACCTTGTCCAGATATCCGACATAGGTACTGACATCCGTGCCCGTCTGATCCTTCAAGTCTGTCGCCAATTGGTTGACGTCAAGGACCGTCGAAGCATTATCGTTGTACAAGGTGAAGGAGAATGCCGCATCCACATTTACCAGCGAGGTTGCTATTCCGGTGCTCAACCCCAAGACCATGTTCTGCTCCGGCATTACAGAACCAAGATCATACAGCGTTCCGATATCCGAAGTTGCCGAACTGACCTTCAAGTCTGCATACCGTCCCTGCAGCGAACTGATGAACGAGAGGTTAGTCTGCAGATACCAAGCGCTGCGGGCTTTGAACTTCAGTTGGAATCCCAAAAAATTCTGCGGCCATGCGACTTGGTAGAGGCCGAGATCGGAAAGACCCTTGCTCACCTTGAACGCGAAGAACGGAGTATCGAATCCCAATGAGGTTCCCCTGAACACCATGTCATTGATTGTTTCCTTCTGGAATGTTTCCTTCTGGTCTCCGAATTGGTAGGTGAAAAGCGGTCCGAAGAACGAGAGTTTCGCGTAGAATTGATTGTCGTTCTCGTACTTCCTCGGAACCTCGCCGGTGTAATCGAATTCGTTGGCGAAGTCGATCGGATTATACAGATTCAGGATGTTCTGCAAGTCAGCTTGCAAGGTATTGGGATATGCATCAGTAAGGGTGAAGACGTCAACCGTATCCTGCAGGTCGCCGTACAATTCCAGAGCTATCGGTCCCGCCTTCAAGTATGCATCTCCCCCAAGCAGGAAGGACAGATTCAAAGTATGGTCGAGATCACCGAACATAGTCTGGATGTCGGTGGTATTTGCACTCTTTCCCATATCCAGCATATATTCGAGTTCCAGCTTGCTTCGGTATTTTGCATTTGCCAGGAACAGCGGTACCTTTTCTCCGGCAACTGTGAAGGTGTACTTCTCCATCGAGGTATTCCCATACCGATCGGTAAGTTTCACACTGATTTCGCTGTCTTTTGCCTCCTTCGGTTCTATCAGGAAAGAAAGGTAGTTCTCGAAGGCTCCGGAGCGCAAGGCCGGTTCTCCATCGATGCTGATGGAGAAATCGGTCAAGGCGCTTTCATCCAGGATTTCAAATACCACCAATTGCTCCTTGTCGAGCACCAAATCAAAGGTTTTGGGAGAAATCAACTTGAGTTTGGGAGGTGTCGTATCCTGCAACAATCGTGCTTTTCTGGTTCCGATCTGCGGGTCCCTGAAATATTGGCCGTCAGCATTCTGCATGACGGTATAATAGGTCAGTTCCTCCCCTTTGAGGTACGTATAGGGCAGACTGGTCTTCCATTCACCCTTTTGCAGGGAGAATTCGCTGTACAGTGGATCCCGCTTTCCCTCCTGGACGAAGAAGAAGCGTGCCTGTGCGACTTCCCCCTCACTTGCCGAAGGTTTCAGGGTAATCGTAAGATTTTCGTACGCCGGGATCTCATTGGGAACATCAACTTCCAAAGCAGACAGACAGGCCATCACCAAGGAAAAAAGAACAACCATGATTGTATTTCGTATTTTCATGACCTGCCTCCTTTAAAATCCCATTCCGGGCATACCGCCGCCACCGAAACCACCACCCATGGGAGGTCCGAATCCACCGCCGCCACCCATGCCTCCAAAGAAGGAGTTCATATAGTTTCCCAACCCAGGATCAGGAGGAGCGCCCCCCATTCCGAATGGATCGGGATACATGGACGGTATCATCTGGTCGATGGGAGCTCCCATATTGAACATGTCCGGGGGAGGTCCCCCTTGGGGTGTCTGATCCTCTGGGTTCTGCTGGTTCTGTTGGTCTTGTTGTTGTTGACCGGTAGCGGGGTTTTGTTTCGCCTGAGCTTTGATCATGACCGTTCTGGAGGCAGCATTGCTTGCTCCTTCGCTGCCGATTGCAGTCACCGTGATCGCATGTTCACCTTCCTGCAGTTTTTCCAACGTCGCGTAGGATACCGTGCTTCCGGTTCCCAGTGTTCCGTCGAGGTGTGACTTCCAGCTGAAGGCAGCCTCCTCCAACGCTTTTCCATCCCGGTCGAAGCCTGTCGCCTTCAGTTCTCCTTCAGCACCTTGTTGGAGGATGAGCGTTTCGTTCGATCCCTCGATCGAAACCCTGACCTGATCGAGTACCTTCATCCGGTAGGTGGAAGAGGAAAGGACGCCGCTCTTGCCATGAGATTGCACCGTGATCGAACGATCACCAGCTTGCCAAGTCGCCGCACTGAGATCGAACGTCGGACCTTCTGCCACCGGTTCGGTGGAAAGATCGGTCAGCCAGGTTATGTGCTCCACATCCTGCAGACCGGCTATGACGGCATGCAACACAACCGACGGTGTACCAAGTTCATACACTTCCGGTACATCATCGACGAATACGCCTTGTCGACTTGAGTACAAATTCAGGCTCGATGCAGCCGTTCTCACCAATCCTTGTTCGGTCACCGTCGCCGCCAATTCATACACCCCTTCCTTTGCAAACAATTGGGAGGGAAGCACAGCTTGGGCTGTCTGGGAACCTTCTGCGACCTGCCATTGCACTGGGATGTTCTCACCGTTGAGCGTCGTGGTGAAACTCGGTGCCTTGAATCCGGTCATTGCCAATTGCAACGTAATCGCCTGACCGACATGCTGGATTGAATCTGCTGTAGGTTGCGTGATCACTGCAGTTGCATCGGAAGTGAAGAGAATGGGGAATTCCCTGCGGGCCACTTCGACCAATGTACCATCTCCGACCGTCTTGTCGCTGAGAATCATGGTGATGACCGAGGGCTCACGCAAGAGTTGGTTGAGCTCTGCATACTGCAAGCTGGTTTCCTGACCCTTCTTTTCCAATACCCTGTTCCCTTGTTTGATCCTCCAAAGCACCTCGGGTGCAATTCCGGATTCAAGAGAAGCCCTCAGTTGCAAATTCGTAGAATTTTCTGCGATCAGATAGGATGGGCGGTCCCCGTTCACCGAAGCGGAAAGCAATTTGACCGGTGCGAAGAAGGTGAGTCCGACTTTGGCACTCCCTTGGAATCCGAATCCATCACTGACTGTAGCGACGATGGTTTGTTTGCCCGTCGCTTCAGGAATATAGATCAACGGATTGCCTTCCCCGATGGGGCTTCCATTCTCCAGACTCCATTTTACCGTACCGGTGAATGGTTGGTCGTCCTCGACGGTCGAAGCCAACACCAACGGTATGCCGATCTGATGGGCGCTGCCTTCAAGCAGGTTCCGCATGGTGATCACCGGCTTGGCGTTCACCGTGAATTGTACCGAGGCTTGTTGACTGGTTCCACCCGCTGCGTAGACCACGCTCAGGGTGGCCGGTCCTGCCTGCTCAGGAGCCTTCAGCTCCGAGAGGCGGACCTCACTTCCATTCAGATACCACGTTACATCCGTCTGCTTGGCTTCGGCAGGAAGACCCAGAAGTATCGGTTGAAGCTTGACCCCTGCGTTCACCACCGATGCATACGGCCAATTGATGCTCAGTGCGACCGGTTGGGCCTTCACCGTCACCATCAAGTGTTTCCTAGCCCGTTCCCTGTTGTTGGTATCCTTGAAGACTACTGAGACATCGAGCTGACCGGATGCCTTGGCTGTGAACCGTGCGGCATTGCCCGGGAAGGTTTCTTTCGCCAGGGAAGGATCATCAACATACTGGATCGTCCAGGTGAATGTTCCCTGCTCGGAGTTGGGAAGCGAAGCAAGCAGTGCAATCTCGGAACCCTTGAAATAACTTCCTCCTTCCTGCGGGGAGAGCAACTGCATGTCGATTTGGGCCGGTACCACGGTGAATACTGCATTCTGGATTGTTGCTTCTCCTGCAGAATCCTCGGTTTTCGCAACCAAGACATGCGATCCCGAATCCTCTGCTTTCAGCCTGTACTGGCCGCTTGACGGCAGTTCAACGCCATCCAGCGTATAGGTGATCTTCGGGTTCTGTACTGCATCCTCCACATCGAAGGCAATGGCACTGAATTGCAGGATCTCATTGGTGTACTGCAGCGGCGGGACGGTCAGGGTAAGCGTCGGTTTTGTGTTCCTTACGAGGGTGATGCTTGCCAGACGTTGGGCTGTTCGATCGTAGGCTGTGGTGACCAACGTCAACTGGACGTTGCCGCTCAAGCCGGCAGGATCGAAGGAAGTTTGCGGACCTACCGCCAGAACCGAACCGCCGATCATCCACTGATAGGTTGCTCCCGGTTCACCGGTTGCAGAAAGGTTGATGCGCTTTTGCGGAGTATAGGTAATGCGTTGTCCGTTCAGCGGTTGGGTGATCGTAGGCTGGATGATGTCCCTGACGATAATCGTACGTTCCCCGGTCGTACGGATCATGGGCCCGTTGGCATATCTGGCTTGGATGGTATAGCTGCCTGCCTGCTTCGCTTGGAAGATATAGGATAAGCCATTGGAGCCGGTATCCTGTCCATTGATATACCACCGGATACGAGACGCAGCATCACTGAGGTCGATCGAGGAGCCGCTTACTTTCTCCAGAGAAACCAAAGCCGTCAGCGAATTTCCGATGATCAGCTCGGTCTGCTTGGACGGTTGGGCAAGATTGAGCTGGAAGTCGCTCTGCACTTCCACCTGCACTTGTTGGGAAACCACAGTACCCAGCCGGTCTCTCGCACTTGCAACGATCGTGTGCCGTCCGGGACCGAGCTTTCCAAGATTCAGCGTGGTTGCATTACTGTTGGGTACCACGTTGTTGTCCACTCTCCAGGTGATCAGCTCCACGTTGCCGGAGTTGAGGGAGAGGGAAGCAAGCAGGTTGGCATCGGGACTGAGCCGTTGCCCATCCACCGGGCTGATGATCGTAAATGCAAGGTTCTGGAGTACCGTGATCGGTTTCTCCACCCGTTGGGTATTCCCAAAGACATCCGTTGAAACGACTGAAAGGGTATGCGTACCGGAGGGGAGGCCTGATACTGTGATCGTTCGCGGTGCCGGCCGTTTTTCCTCACGATAGACGGCCCCATCGATGCGATAGCTCAAGGATGCAATGAGGTCCGTTGTCCCTTGTTGCTGTACGGATGCCTCCAAGGGGAAACTCTGAGAGCTGAGCACATACTCCGGTGCTTTGATGGACAGCACCGTCTGCGCCTCGGCAACCTGTATATCCCGACTTGTGATCGCACCAATGGATTGGTAATCTCCCAAGGTGGCGTCGACAAGACGAACTGAGGAGGCGAATCCTACCAAGTCTATGCTGTGCATCCCCGGTTGGAAACGTACCGCCGAGCCCGTGAAAGGCTTCAGGTCAACCGTCCACTGCACCCGGTCGATGTCGCGGCTCTCATAGAGCAATGGAATCGGCATGTTGGGAGCATACAAACCTTCGAATGCCAAGTTTGCAGGGATCAAGAGGTTGATGTATGGGTCGATGATCCTGAGTTTGAACGGACTGTCCACCGTAATGTTGTTGCGCACCGCCCGAACCGTAAGCGTAATCGATTTTTGTTGCTTGTTCGGGGTGAATTCGAAGGTCTTGCCTTGCTTGGCTATAGCTCCGTCAATCAGCCAGGTAATTTGCTCATCCGCCTGACTGTCGACGATCAGATGATAGGTGAGCCCTGCGACCAATCGGTCGTTGTCGGCGATGCCATGCACCGTAAAGCGTGGCGGCGTCCGGTCCTCAATCCTGAAGGAAACGTTTTGTGCAGGGGTGTTTTGTAATTGTGTCGTTCCCGTAACGGTATAGGTACCAACGACAGACAACGTGTAGGCTCCCGGTTTGAGGGTGTTCCAATCAAACTGATCGGTGATGGCGGTCCCATTCAATGTCATGGTTACCGAAGAGACATCGCTGCTTTCAACAACCGGTTTGGGAACTTGCTGGACGGCGAACCGCATATCGGGTTGCGGGAAGGTGATGACAACCTTTGGATCGATGATCTTGACCGTCCAATCCTGGGTTACTGCCTGTCCATATTCATCCTTTACCTGTGCTCGGACGGTATAGAGTCCGGGTAGCCAGCTTTGGTGGCTGATGCTTGCAGCCGCGGTTTCCCTGATGGAATCCGAACCACTGTAAATGTTCCACAAGGTGGTCTGCAGTGAATTTTCACTAGATGCCTGCACAGCGAAAATGACCGGAGTGCCTGAACGCTGATGGATGATCGAAGTATTGGGCGAGAACGAAGTGATCATCGGGGGCTTGTCACTGTAAATGGTGACGGTCGCTTTTTCCGATTGTCCTTCATACGTTCTCAAATTCCCTTGTCCGTCATAGGCTTCCATCCTCCATCCGGCCTGGATGGTATGGCTTCCGCTTTGTTCGATGGTCTTGTCCCAACTGGGAATCTCTACTCCGTCAACCAGCCAATACAACTGGCCGTCGACTGCTGCCGCTGCAATGGGAATCACTGAAGCGGACAGGTAGCGGTTCTGCTGCGGCGCTTTCAAATAAACAGAGGGATTCGCCAGCTTGATCTCAACCGATTGTTTGCCTTCCACGCCATCCTGGTTTATGGCATGGTAGGTGAGTTTTACCAGCTTCTTGGTTGTGGAGACAGGAGGGGTATAGGTGTTTGTCGAAAGACGGGTTCCGTCTACGTCCCACCAGCTTTCCCTCAAGGGCGAGATACTTGCTGCATTTGCTTCCAGACGGTAGGCGATTCCTGTCTTGAAAAGCATATCCCGTTGCGGGAAGGCGATCGAAACCGAAGGCGGTTGCAGATCCTTCACCACAATGGTAATCGAATTTGAATCCTTGGTATGAATTCTTGGTTTTCCTTGCTGGTCGACGACATCCCAGGATGCTCTTGCAACCAGGGAGTAGGTGCCGCTTCCCAGAGTGGAAAGTGCAAACGGGGTTTCCACCTGCCGGCCGTTGAGCCGATAGGTGACCGATGATGCATTGGGAGCGTTGACCACCGGCGTCAATGTATCCTGTAGGGAGAATATCGCATTGCTGGTAGGATAACTAACTTGGAGTTGTGGGTCGAGGACCAGCACACGGATGGAGGCTGTGCTTTGCTTTTGGTGGATGTCGGTTGCCGTGAGAGTGATCGTATAGTCACCTGCAACCGTCGGGGAGAATGTGGCATTTCCCGTGCCAGATGCCAGTGTCCCTGTTGCAGCACCCCCGTAGGTCCAGCCTATGCTTTTCTGTTGGTTGTCGAAAGTAATCTCGCCTTTGAGATCCAAAGACGTCCCGACAACCATTTCCACCACCTGCTCAGGTTGGGTGATGGCTGCGGTAGGGCCTTCGCCGACGGCAGTAACCTGTTGGACAGCTGACCTCACTTCCTTCTGATAGCCGTTGCTGTCGGAAGCGGACGTGCCGAGTGCGGCAACCGAGTAGGTGCCGCTCTGCTCAAATGTATAGCTGAATGTATTTCCTTCTCCGACCGGACTGCCGTTGATCAGCCATTGGACCGTTTGGATATCTTGCGTCTTGGTCATATCCAAGGCAAAATACACCTCCCGGTTGGTGTCTACGGTACGGGAGGTCCCGCCTTGCAAAACCAAGGCAGGATCGAGAACGGTAAGGTACAGGTTGTCCGATCGTTTGGTGAGATTCAGGGAATCGACTACGGTAAGATAGGCAAGCAGACTGCCTGATACATATCGTTTGGCAGGTAAATAGGTTACGGTTTCTCCGTTTTTTGTATCCACTCCGATTCGCCAGGTCGCGCTTTTCAGCGAAGCATCATCGCTGAATGTCGGATTGGAAGCAAATTCGTAGTTTTGGCCGGTGATGAGGACCGCTTGGTTGCGGGGAGTATCCACATTCAACGTGAGATCGGTATGGGCTTTTGTGGTAAAGCTCTTGGACAAGGAGGATGTGGAGGCGAAGAAATTCGAGCCATCCTGATTGATGGGCATGACATACCACGAGTAGGTGGTGTTGGGAAGGAGGGTGGTGGAAGGAGTATAACTGTTGCCGGTAGTGTATCCCACGTACTGGTTGTTGAGGTAGATACGGTATTCTTTTGCCCAAGAGTCATAATCATCATTGAAATACCAACTGAACTCGGGTTTGTAGGGGGAACTGGTGTCTATCTGGGCTGCGAATTTCGGAGTGGGGAATTTGACTTCCATGGTATCCGAGGCAATTTCATACCCATAGGAATCCTTGAACATGATGGCAATGGTATACGATTCCCCGGCACGGAATTTTACATCGGAAAGGTCATAGGTCACTTCGCCGTCGGCAAGGTCGCCCGGATACCCCTTGATGTTCGATCCCAAGGATTTGACTACCCGGGTGTGTTGCTTTGTTTTGCTCTGCGTTACGCCCGCTCCGGTAATGGTGATGCTCGTGGTAGAGGTGGTGGGAATGCTGGAATCACTGTAGTATGGAATTTCAGGTACTCTGAAGGTCATGGTCTTGTCCGAAGGGCTCGGGCTCTTCAACACGGCGATGGAGCCGACATTGATGACATTGAAGGTAAGGGAGTTTTGCCCTTTCAACGTTCCTGAGCTGATCGGATCGCCTTTCTTTGCAATCTCGTATGCTTTCAAGGAAAGCGTGTAGGAACCTTCGGGGATGCTCAAATTAGCATTGGTGAAGAAGCTCTCGGTTATGGAGCTCATCCCCCCACTGATCCCAAACGTTTGTTTCATGTCATCGGAGGCGCTTCCTCCCCGAACATTGCTGACATAATCGAGGATATCGGTATTGGTGAAAGTGAAGGTCTCGTTGATTGCGAATTGTTTTTCAAATTCTGCGGTTCCCGTAAGCGTGGTTCCCGCATCCGAATCATCAATATCGAGTTGAAGGACCAGCAACAAATAAGGACTGCTTGTATTGTCATTGGATATGGTCATGGAAAGCATCGGGGTGTCGAGAATATCCCCCATCTTGAAATTGGCTTTCCGGCTGGTCACCGTAACCGAGGGGGCTTTCAGTGCTCTACTGGTAACCCTCTTCACTTTTGCAGAAAGTGGATTGACGGCAAGCACCATCAACAGAACCATCAACAGGACGACAGTAAATGACCTTCGTTTCATACCAACCTCCAAGTGTAGAGCAGAGCGGAATCCGGTGGTGAGATGTACATGAACACATCCCGAAGCGTATAAAAGGGGAAGTCCAGAGGAGCTTCCTCACTGATGACATATCTATTGAGCGGGCAATAGGGTTGAGATGATGGCGTATTGTAGGGAGAAGAAGGTTCCACACCGAATCCAGCTGGGTTCCCAACAGCCCAAGGATTCTCCGTTTTTCCTGATTTTCCTTCTTCATACTTCATCCTCAGACACGAAATATGTTTTGTCAATCTTTGCAAACTGTCCGGTAATGCACTTTTTATTTGGATGCTGTGTGAGCAAATGTATTAAAATTGTGTATATCAGCACTATTATGTCAAAGAATTATGAAGAACCATGAAAAACAATGAAGTAATTTCTGGCATAATCAGGATACTTGCAAAACAGGTGGTTGCAGTTTTTTTTTGGAGGAAATCCAAGGGAAATGCAAGTAACCGCGAAACAAGTAGAAGATGTGACAGAGCTTGAGGCTACTTGGCAATTCACTCTATTCAGCGAAATTTGTTTTCTCACCCAGAAAAATCCGTGAAGTGTACGATGAAGAAACATTGTGAACCTATTGGCATGGAATGATTATGAACCCGGTCAGAATGATATAACTTTCCGAAAAAGGCATAGAAAAAGCAGGCCTTTGAAAGCCTGCTTTCATTTACAGAGCGTAATCAATCGGCGATGCAGCACGTCGGTTTGCTACGGATTGCAATGACTGTAACGCTGCCTTTCCCAAAGATCGCTTCCATATGCTGCGTGTAGTATTTGATATCAGCATCCAGCACATAGGTCTGGATGGTTCCGGCGAATCCTCCGCCATGCACCCTGACTGTCGTGCGGTCTCCTAGAATGGCCTTGGTCAACGAAATGGCTAGGCTGAGTCCTTGTTCTTGAGGAAATGCTGCAGGATACAGGTTCTGCAGAAAGCAGAAAGAACTCTCTCCACTGCTGGAAACCAAGGAAAGATACTGTTCCATATCGTTGTTTTCCAGGGCAATGAGCATCTGTTCCACTCGTTCGTTTTCCTGGAAAAAATGGATGGCTCGCAAAACCGCCCGGTCATTACCCAGCGTTTTTCTCAGTTCCTTGATATTGCTGAAGAACAGCTTGCTCTCCACTTCCCTGAGTTGCTGTTTTCCGAAAAAGGCGGCCACTTGGCGCATTTCCTTGGGAATGGATGAATACTCACCGGTCAGGTCTGCATGGTTTCCCCCGGTATCAACAATAACCAGGTGATATCCCTTTTGGGCAAACGAATATTGGACCGGTTTGATCACCGGCCGATTTTCGTCGGCGAAATCTATGCCGATGATACCTCCGTAGGCGCATGCCATCTGGTCCATCAAGCCTGAGGGTTTGCCGAAATACACATTTTCGCTGTACTTCCCGATGATCGCCAGGTCAACCGGAGAAAGCGCATCTTGGTTATACAAATGATTGAAAATCGTACCGCAAAGTACCTCCACGGCAGCCGAGGAAGAAAGCCCCGATCCCTTGAGGACCCGACTGGATGTATTGGCTTGCCATCCACCGATCTTCAAACCACGCTTGTTGAATGCATCTGCTACGCCTCTGACCAACGCCTCGGTGGTGTTGTGTTCGTGCTCAAGCGGATCGAGCGAGGAGAGGTCGACTTCCACCGAAGGATACCCCTCGCTGACCAATACAACTTTGTGGTCTGTTCTCAAACTGACGGCAGCGATCGTATCGAGGTTGATCGTAGCAGCAAGAACCCTTCCATGATTATGGTCGGTATGATTTCCGCCCAGCTCCGTCCGTCCGGCTGTGGAAAAGAGAGTGGCATCAGTTTGGCCGAACAACGTTTTGTGTTGCTCGAGCAATGTGATGAACCTTGCGTCCATATCCTCTGTTGCATACGTATTGCCATATATCTGTGGATATCCTTCATGCAGAAGGCCTTGTCGTATCGCTTGGGTTGTGGCCATTAGTTTCCTCCTTGACTGTAATGTACCGAATTGAGCGTTCTGAGCATCTGGGCCGCTTTCTCGGCGGTGATGTCACGCTGGGGCATCGCCATCATCTCATATCCTACCATGAATTTCTTCACTGAAGCACTGCGTAGCAACGGCGGGAAGTAATGCAAATGCAGCATCGATCCGGGGTAGGGCTGTGCGTCGGTGGGCAATTGATGGATTCCCATCGAATAGGGGAAGCTGGTTTCAAACAGGTTGTCATACCGTATGCCGAGTTGTTGCATGGTCCGCGCCAATGATTCGGTTTCCTCCGCGGTCAGTTCGGAAAGGCTCTGGATACCCCGCCTGAAGGGAATGATCAGAGCTTCAAACGGCCAGACAGCCCAGAAGGGAACCACCGCGATGAAATGTGCATCCTGGTGGATGATGCGTTCTTTACAGTCGGTTTCGTATCGGGCATAGTCGAGCAGCATGGCGCTTCCATATTGCTGGTAATACTCCTTTTGCTTCTGCAATTCCTTGGTGGGAATATCGGGAATGATCTCTTCGCTCCAGATCTGGGAATGGGGGTGCGGGTTGGAACACCCCATGATGGCCCCCCTGTTCTCGAAGATCTGGACATAGTTGATCATCTGCAATGCACCAAGGGATTCATACTCGTGCTTCCAAACCGAAATCACCTGCATAATCGAAGGAATCTCCATCCTGCTGAGGGTGAGATCGTGCCGAGGGGAAAAACATACCACGCGGCAGCGGCCTTTCTCAGCATGTGCCGTCAGAAGCCCATGAGGCCCGTTTTTTTGTTCCCCGGACGGAGTATCTTCCAGCAAGGAAGCAAAGTCATTGTCAAAGACGTACACATCCTGGTAATCCGGATTCCGGATCCCTCCTGAACGGAGATTGTTCGGACAGAGATAACAGGTCGGGTCATACGCTTCGAGTGCGGTTTCGTGTGGTTTCTCCACTTGGCCATTCCACGGGCGCTTGGTGCGATGTGGTGAAACCTTCACCCATTCCCCCAACAGGGGATTGTACCGATTGTGGGTATCAAATTGTAGATCCATATAAACTCCCTGTACTTGCAAACTTGAATGTACACGTGTACACTATACCCCGAAGCAGGCTTTGTCAATGAAGGAAGATGCCGGAAATGAAGATTACACGCGACACAGTGGCCGCAGCCGCACAGGTGAGCAGTGCAACCGTATCCAGGGTATACAATGATCCCGATTCGGTTTCCCCTGAACTCAGGAAACGGGTGTATCGGGCGGCCGAGGAATTGGGGTATGTGCCCAACAGCATGGCGGCAACGTTGAGAAGAAACGGGACGGGTACCATTGCCTTTGTTGAATTTGCGAAAGAAAAACGACCGTATTATTGGGGAAATCTCTCCAGTTTCGACTGGTTCTTCGGTCGCGCCCTGCGTGGCGTGCAGCAGGCCATCGCACAAAGTTCCTACCAGCTACGCTTCTACACGATCCATGACAAAGCTTCCCTACTGGACATTCCCAAGCAGTGTGATGGAATACTGGCATATGATGTGGATACCCCTGAGGAGCAGGCTCTGTTTCATGCGGTAAATATCCCGTATGTGCTTGCCCATCACCTCAAGGCAGAAGGATCGATAGCATGCGTGTGTACCGACAACCGGGCGGGGGGAGTACTCCAGGCGGAATACCTGAAACAGCAACACTGTAATTCCCCTTTGTATCTTACCGGGTACTGTGAGAGCGTCCAGCCGCACCGGGAGCGAACAGAGGGATTTCTTTCCCTGTTCCCCGATGCGAAGGTGATCACCACCAATATCGGCAGAAGCGATGCGATCGAGTGTATTTTGAAAGAGGTGCAGGATCTAGCAGAAAACCGTGCATTCGACGGGATAGCCGCTGTGAATGATCTGACCCTGTTTTCCCTGTTGATGCGCCTTGGAAAACGGTATCCTGCAGTCGGGTATGATGCTTCGCCGTTCTTCACTCTTTCCCCCCACACCTTTGCAAGTGTGGATATCCAAAGTGGAGCATTGTACAAACAAGCAGCCCTCAAACTCCTCGGCCTGCTCAAAGGAAAAGAGCCGGACAGTCAGACGGTGCTTCCCCGATTGCTTACACCCGATCAGATCGATCAATGAACAGCCAGGGGCAGAGCATCAGAAACAACTTCTTCCAGGATCGTTTTTGTTTCTTGTGCTCGGTCTTCGGTGGTTCTTCCAGCAGCTTCGGGGGAAGAAACGGTCGGGGAAGGGTCGGGTAATGTCTGGGAGGCTTTTGCTTGAGCATCATGTGTTCCTCCTTTCTTCAGCATCAATGACGCAGAGGCTCCTGTCAAGCAGGCAAGGTATGTTCTTATGGGAAGATACAATCGCCTCCGGTTCTTGTTTGTACAACAGAGGATATGTTGATCGAGTAATGAACCGATCGCCTTGCGAAGGTGCTTCTCCCGGAAAGCCACACCCCCCTGCTGCAAATATGCAGTCAGGCTTCCCGGGCTGAACTGAAACGGATGCAATCCTACGGCTTGGATGATACTGGATTGCCCTTCCCGACGTAGGCCAAGGGTTCCGTTGCAGATATCGCATCCACTGCATGATTCAAGCGTCTCGTCGAGGGCTCCGACCAACTGCATGCGGAAGCAAGTGGTCGTATTTGAGAATATGGAGGCAGTCGGAGAGGATCGCTCACGCTCGTCCAGGAGAATGATGGAAACTGCCGGCCTTCCGTCTCTTCCAGCTCTCCCGCTTTCCTGGAGGAAGGCCAAGATATCCGAAGGAAGCGTATGATGGACGACCGTTCTGATGTTCTTTTTATCGACCCCCATTCCGAAGGCATTGGTCGCATAGAGTACCCCATCCGATTGCTTTAGAAACCATTCCTCCAGATGATTTCTTGCCTGGCTGGTCAATCCGGCATGATAGTAACGGACCGGAACACCTGGATGGGAGAGCAGGAAATCATATGCACCATGCTCGGATTCACCTCTGGTAGGACAGAATACCAATGCCGGACGAAGTGCAGCATTTCCCAGTAGTCGGGCGATCGCATGTTCCTTGCACAATGTACGCACTACATGATAGCTGATGTTCTGGCGATCCACACTCCCTTTTACGCGATAGACAGGACGATGATGAAAGACCAATCGATCCAATCCTTGGACCACCGGTTGGTCGGCGGTAGCGGTGAAACATAAAAGCTGACGGATCGGAAGATGGGCGAGGATGGTCCCCACCGAAGCAAGAATTGGTCGGAAACCCTCACCCCAACGTACGATGGTGTGTGCTTCGTCAAGCACAAGCAGACTGATCGTGAACTGTGCCAGGATAGAAAACACCTGGGTTTGGCACAGGCATTCGGCATTGGTGATGACCACCTTGGTTTCGGGCAGTCGGGCAAACAACAGGCGACGCTGTTCTTTCGTCTGCCCTCCGCGCAAACAGATGCAGGGGATGTTGGCCTGGGCAAATCTTCGCCGTTGATCCTGCATCAGGGAAAGCAGGGGATAGACGATGACCGTCAGCCCTTCGACCAACAGGGAAGGCAACATGAAGCAGATGCTCTTGCCGCTTCCCGTCGGAAGTGTCACCAAGGTACCGTCATGGTCTGCCGTACTTCGGTCATGCTCCAGAATATGGTGGATCACCAACTGCTGGAACGGACGAAGCGCATGGATGGAGAAAAACGTTGCCGCCAAGCGATCGATGTCCGTCATACCCTATCAGGGCCCTGGCTTGGGATATTGCTTCAGAATCGTTCTTCACTTCGGTCGGTTGCCACCGGTGGTGGAGGGCTGATATCGTCGATTGCTTTGAGCAAGGTGTCATCCGGCGTAAAGGAGATCGCGTTGAGGGATGGGGCAAGTTGCTGCGTGTTTGCTGCCCCGATGATCGGCGCTGTCACCGCTTGGTGGTGCATGACCCATGCAACAGCCAAGGTAGCCTCTGCTACTTGGTATCGCGTGCTCAAAACAGAAAACTCCTTTGCCAACCGCTCATAGAACATCCCGTTGTAGCGCATCTTGTATTTCTCATTTTCGACCAGGCGCCCTGCAGTGACCCCAAACCCATCCTTGTACTTGCCCGAAAGCAATCCTCCACCCAAAGGACTGTAGGTGATCACCCCCAGAGCTTCTTTCTGAGCCATCGGAAGCAACTCAACCTCAGCCTGCCGTTTGGCGATATTGTACATGGGTTGGATGCAGTGTATCGGCACCAAATTCTTCAGATAGCTTGTCCAGAGAAGTCGTTCCACCTGATACGCTGCATAGTTGCTCACCCCCAAGGCCAGGACTTTTCCTTCCTGCACGAAATTCTGAAGCGTCCGCAACAGCTCTTCCTCTGCGACCGTCGGGTCGAAGCCGTGGATGAAGAACAAGTCGACATAGTCGGTGCCCAGCCTTTTGAGGCTTCGCTCCAAGGAATGGCGCAGATTCTTGGCCGAGGAACCTCGGTCATTCACTTCATCCGACATAGGGCTGAAGGCTTTGGTCGTGATGACCACCTTGTCGCGTTCGCTGGCAATGCAGCGTCCCAGATATTCTTCTGCAATCCCTTTCTGATACACATTGGCACAGTCGAAGAAATTGATCCCCTGTTCTCTGCACATATGGTACATGGCCTGCGATTGCGCTTCGTCTGCACGAGATCCAAAGGACATGGTGCCGAAACAAAGTTGGGATACCTTGATGCCGGTTTTCCCCAATGACTTGTATTGCATGAATGCCTCCTTGAGAATCAGAGCTGCAGCAAATCCTTTGCCAAGGAAGCCGCCAGCTTTTCAATCTTGATGGTCTCCCGTTTGTAGAGCGTCTGTTTCTTGATCATGGTCTCGAGCGCAGGCGATGGGAAAATTTCGTCAATCCAACGCTCACTTATGCATGACGGTCCATCCAGAGCCGCCTTGAGAGCACCGTAGAGCGCACACGTCAGGCGGGCGTTCCCCCCATTCATGGCGATGGTGCTGATCCCCTCTTCGAAGGTTGTTTGGGCATGCAGCATCGCAAATACCGTCTGCAACAGCATCACTGTGGCATATGTTTGTTTTGTCGTACCGTGCGGCATTTTTGAGGTATGTAGATATGCCGTGTCTCCCAGTCCTTGCCTGCTCGCATATTTGTCCAGCATACGTACCAAGGAAGGAACATCCTCTGCTTCGTCTTTGAAAACGAGTGCGAATGCCTGGCTGATCAACAGGGAAGATTGCGTGCATACGTCATCTGAGCTGAACATCCCCGCTTCCTCGACCGCCGCTTTCTGCTGGATGCGCTCGCCGAACAGGAAGCCAAGCAATCCAACGATGGGAACGCGCGAGAGACTCCGGGTCTGATCACTATTGGAGGGTGCATCCTCCAACAGTTTGCCCACGAGCTCCCCATCCTCTCCCGCTTCCCTGCAATACTTCCGGTAGGCCGCTTTTGCATGGTCACGGTCATATGCCTTGTTGGAAAGTACGCTCATTCCAAGCAATACGCACAAGTCGCTGACATCACTGGTCATTCCCGAGAGAGAGCGCTCCTGTTCCAACGTATATACTTCAGTGAGTGATCCATTGCACAGCTCTTGAACTTTTTCGCTTTCCATCCCATCGGTTTGGCTTGCGAATCCATCCCCGACGAACCATCCCAACAATGCGGCGTATACGCGCGTCTGTGTATCCATTGCCTTTGTCGCTCCTCCGTTCACGATACACGAGCTTCCCAAAAAAGACGAGGCCCTCCTATCGTTTTGCCCCGGCCAATTCCGTCTGAGCTTTTTGCAGGTCGAATGGAATGTTGATATGCTGGGGGCACAAGGGGATGCAATGTCCACATTCGGTGCAGGAAGGTGGCCGTTTCTCCTGTTCCTTAGGATTTTCCCATTGGTTTTTAACCACCTGATAGGATTCAAACATGCGGAACTTGTTCCAAAGGGAAAAATTGCCGGGGATGTCGACACCGAACGGGCAGGGCATGCAATACTTGCATCCGGTGCACCCGTTGCCCACACGCTGGCGCATGGTTGAGCCGATCTGGGCAAGCGTCGTCTGTTCGGTTTCAGAAAGCGGTGTATACGCATCGAAGGTCTTCAAATTTTCCACCAGTTGCTCCATGGTCGACATTCCACTGAGAATCACCTTGACCTGGTCATGATCGGCGACCCACCGCAGCGCGTAGGATGCACTGGTCTGCCCGCGATCGAGTGCCTCCAGTTTGGCAGACAAATCGGGAGGGAGGTTTGCGAGCGCGCCCCCCTTGATGGGTTCCATTACTATGACCGGAATGCCGAGTCGTCTGCACAGTGCATACCCCTTGTCCCCAGCCTGTTCCTCGGTATCGAGGTAGTTGTACTGGATTTGGCAGAAGTCCCACTTCCGAGCGGTCGCTATATATTCGAAATCCTCATAGATTGAATGGAACGAAAATCCCAGGTGCTTGATCCTTCCCCGTTTCTGTTCTTCCTCGAGGTAGGAAACCACACCTAAATCCACCATTCTTACGAATGCTTTCTTGTCGATGGAATGGATCAGATAGAAATCGATGTAGGAATGTTCCAAACGTGCGAGCTGTTCGGAAAAAATCCGTTTTGCATCCGCAAGCGTACTTATCAGCCATTGGGGAAGCTTGGTTGCCAGCAGATACCTGGAACGAGGATAGCGTTTCAGAACGTGTCCGACGAAGGGTTCACTCTCGCCATTGTGATAGGGATAGGCGGTATCGAAATAGGTAACCCCCTGCTCATACGCATGCACCATCATAGCTTCGGCACGGCCCCTGTCTATGTTCCCTTCGGCATCGAGCGGCAATCGCATGGCTCCGAACCCGAGCAACGAGGTCTTGGTATCAAGGTTTTCGAAATAGCGTGTTTCCATAAATGCGTCCCTCCAGAAAACAATACCTAGTACCTTACCATACTTTCTTCGGTTTGGGGAAATGAACTGAAAGGGCGTAGGATACTGAGGAATGCGCACAACGGTTGGGTACAAATGGCATGAAAATCCAATTTAACTGAAGACAAATTTTTCTATACACTTGTTCAGTCTGAAAAAGATGCGTATGATACAAAAGATTGTGGGGAGAGCACATGTCGCAAAAACGCTATACACGGAATATTGGTTTGTCCTATGCCTTCACCACGCTGATGAATCTTTCCTTCACGCATGGCATCTGGATGATCTTTCTTGCTTCACGCGGTTTTTCCTTGTTGCAGTTGGGTGCTTTGGAGGCAATATTCCACGTCACCTCCTTTTTGATGGAGGTTCCCACCGGATCGGTGGCCGATATCTGGGGACGCAAGGCAAGCAGGATAGCCGGTCGGATCAGCTTCAGTCTCAGCTTGGTACTTATGTATTTCGGTTCAAGCTTCCCCGTCCAGATCCTATCCTTTATCTTCAGTGCATTAGGGTATAACCTTGAATCAGGAGCGGGCGAGGCCTTGTTGTTCGATTCCCTGCTGCTCGACCGAGCGGAGGAGCGGTATCTGCAGATCAAAGGTAAGGACGAGCTGTTCTACCAAGTCAGTAACATCCTTTCCTTTCTTCTGGGTGGATATCTGGCGAGCTGCAATTACCTGTTTGCATTCGGCCTGACCATTCTGACCAACATTCTGGCGTTCACTGTCGCGCTGTTTTTCCGGGAGCCTGCCATTGAACGGACACAACGCCTCGTATTGTCCGGTTATGGAGCTCGAATTCTCGCCTCCATAGCTGCGCAGATACAGGGAAGCCTGGCGACCGTGCGAAAGAGTCCAAGCATCGCCTACTTGATCATCTTCAGTGAATCGCTGTTTGCGTTCATGATCTGTCTGTTCTTTTATCTTCAGAACCATTGGACCAATCTTGGGTTCACCCCCACCGATATCGGCGTGGTGTTTTCCCTGCATGCCGCCTTGGCCGCGTTGGTTTCGGTCAACGCCCAACGCCTTGAGCGTCTTTTGACCCAGACAGGGATTCTCGTCATTTGTCCACTGTTGTTGCTCTGCACATTGTGGGGAGTTGCTCTCAGTCCGTATTCACGTTCATTCTATGTATTCAGCGGTGTTCTGGAAGGCTTGTTGGCACCCACCATTTCCACGTACCTGAATCATCTGATCCCTTCATCCTTGCGTTCGACGATCCTCAGTTTCCAAAGTATGGTCTATAGTCTCTTCATGATTCTTATATTTCCCATCGTGGGGTATATCGGTTCGGTCGCCTCATTGCCGTTTGCCTTCACCCTGCTTGCCGTTTTTGCTTCCCTCCTGACTGCATCCTATCTGGTACAACTGGCGCGGCAGAAAAGAAAGCGCAGGTGAGGTCGGCCTGCTTGGCAGGTTCAGGCCGCTCTGGTATCATAATCCAATGAACATCGCAAAACCCATAATCAATGTATTGCTCAGAACCTACTTTCGCTTGTTTTTCCGTATTGATCGCAGCGAGCTGAAAAACGTTCCGACTACCGGTCCCTTGTTGATGATGGTCAACCATACATCAAACCTGGAAGGTCCCATGCTGTATGCCTTTTTGCAACCGCGCAATATGCGGGCCATCGCCAAACAGGAACTCTGGGATCATCGGTTCATGGCATATTTGATGAATCTATGGGGAAGTATTCCCGTAGATCGGCAGAATATGGGCCGTAGTACCATGGATGCCTGTTTCAAGGTTCTGGATGATGGGGCGATTCTGGCCATAGCCCCCGAGGGAACCCGCAGCAAGGACGGCACGCTCCAGCAAGGCAAAGGGGGGATTGCATTCATCGCCCATAAAAAAGACGCCCCGATGATCAGCGTTGCGGTGATGGGATTTGAACAGTACAAGCACAACATCAGGCGCTTACGACGAACGAAAATCACCATCCGGGTCGGAGAATGCTTTGAGATCATCCAGAAGGGCGGGCGGATCGATGCCGATACCCGTCAGGCTTTGGCTGACGAGATCATGCTTCGTCTTGCCTCGCTCATGCCTGAGGAAAAACGTGGGTTCTATCAGGGTACTCCCATTTCCTTCCATTTGACGCAGACCGTCACATCCTAGATTCAAGCGCTTCACTGGTTTCCTGTAAACCGAGTGCAACCTGTTGTTGGATGAACTGGATCCTCTCTTTTCTGCTGAGTTCAGGCCTTACTATTGTTCTGAGCCGGATCGGTTCTCCTGCCAAGAGGAAGGCTTGTTTGTGTTTGGGTGAATACCGAGTGTTGATCGACCCTCCATCCAGGCGATTAAGTACATCTAAAAGGTTCAGAACCACTTCCTTTTCCCTGATTTCCCGATTACCCGCAAGCAGGTAGGAGGGATTGATGTACTCAAGGACATCGACCGTCTGGGCATACTGCAAATACTGAAGGGCGCTTTGCTGTTTCCCCCTGTCGGGATGCTCGGTGAACAAGGCGTCTTCACCGGCAAAGCGAAGACGAAACAGCCGATCCAAGATGGATCCCTCATGATCTTCCAAACCTGCCTCATGCTCACCGAGTCTCAACAATTTGGCACAAAGATCGTCACGTTTCTCGGCATAGCTGCCATGTGTCCGACATTCCAGATGGAAGTGCGATGCTACCACATCCAAGGTCGACCAACAGGCTTGGTCGAGGGGGTGTTCCCCCTGAAGTGTCATCCCGCTTTTCTGCTCCCAAGCATGCAACAACGATGTGAGGGGCTCGGGATATCGGTATGCAATGGCGATTGGGAGTATGGTTGCTTCCTGTTTCGTCTGCAACGCCCATTCAGCAAGATTCGCCACACCCGACTGCAGCACATCAGTCTGGAACATGTGGTAGGTGACCTGCCCTTCGGGGGCGAGGGCGATCGGGAACCGTCCGTTTTGCATTTCCTTGCGGAGCAGGCGCATGCCGTTGGTGTTGGAATGTCGGTTCTGGATGGCGACGAACCCCAGGCGGGGAAAGAGGAAACGGGTACTGCGTCCCGCCCAATTCAACACATCCCTTCCATATAAAAAACGCAGGTGCTGGCCCTTGCTCCCGAGTAAAAGGGCAGGGGCATCTTCCTTCGCCGTATGGCGGAATGCAATGATCAGATTTTGTTTTCCGGTCCGAAACGCTTCGGTTTCCGCCTTGAGCACCGCTTCGTCAAGCATGGTCAGTACATCGATTCCCAAGGCGAATCGGAGATAGAGCCTCCCGAAAAGACGGGCAAGCTTCTCAACCAAGGGGTTGTACTTGGGTGGGGGAAACCTTCGGTCCTGACTCATACCGAAACCCGCTCATCAAGCAATTTTTCATAATACGCCTTGTCGATCGGGTAGTGGCGCAGAATCCACAATCCTACAATATACCAAAGCAACGGCAGTGGACCGCAAAGCAGGATGATCCCGATTTTTGCAAGCGGGCCGACCGAACTGCTCTGATATCCGAAAAGAGCAAGGATCCAACCGTTGAGAGCCAATGCAAAGGCTTGGCCGAGCTTGCTGGAGAACGTCCAAAGACTGGAGAACACGCCTTCGCGACGACCCCGCTTCTGTTTGATCGCATCGTACTCGACGATATCCGGAAGGATTGCATGCGGCATGACATAGTGGGTGGAAAGACCGATGCCGGCAAGCCCCATGACCACCACGCCATAGATCGGACCAAGCTTTGCTCCCAACAGACTGAAGAGCAAGACTGCTACAGCCATGATTGACATACCGATCATGTAACAGCGCTTCTTGCCGATACGACCGGCGATGCGCACCCAAAGTGGGATGAAGAGCAGACTGAAGGACAAAAGCGCCACCAAGGCAAGTTGGAAAAGTCCTTCGTTTCCGAAGATATAGGCAAAATAATATACCAAGGCACCTTGGACCATCGAAGTTCCGGTGATGAAGAACGTCCAGGGAAGCAGAGCGGAGAGAAAGACCTTGTCCTTGAGCACCTCAGAGAATGTGGAAAAGAATCCGTTCTGTACGACAAAGGCATGATGCTCCGGTTCCTTGATCGCATACACGGTAGCCAAGGTGGAGAACAACATGACAGAACCCATGAACGTGCCCATCATCGACCATCCCATTGTCTGGGAAGAGAACAGTGAGATGATCGGCATGACCAATGCCGCCCCGATGAATGTTCCGACCACGGCGAAACTCATCCGATATCCGGTAAGAATGGTCCGCTGGTGGTAATCCTCCGTCAGTTCAGGCAAAAGGGCTGCATAGGGAATGTTCACCAAGGTATAGGCGGTATTCAGCAAACAATAGACGAACGTAACGTATATGAACAATAAAAGTTGGGTACTCAGGTGGATCGGGGTGAAGATGAGTGTCATACAGAAGAAGGAGATGATCGCACCAACGAACATGTAGGGGCGTCTGCGTCCCCATTTGGAATGCGTGCGGTCGCTGACATATCCGGTGATCGGATCGGTTATGGCATCCCAGACCTTTCCGATCATCAACGCGGTTCCTGCCAAAGCAGGCAGCAATCCGACGACATCGGTGAAGTAATAGAGCAAGTAGAATCCCATGATCGTGAAAAAAAGGTTTCCTCCCAAGTCCCCGATGCCGAAGCCGAACTTGGTTCGTTTGGTTAGGTGTGTGATATGCTGCCTCCTTGTTGCCTAGAGTGTACTGTACGGCGATCGGGTTCTCAACAAGAATCAAACGAGCGGGTTGTACAACGCCCCGATGAAAAGCGGAATAGTTTGTTTGGTATCGAAGAGGACGAACAGGAAGGGTCGATCGAAAACCAGAGCAAGGGAAGGTGGTTCTGCAATGCTGGTTGCACGCATACCCACTACGGTGACGGCGGCGGCTTCTGTTCCCGCTTCGTCCACCTTGATATAGGTTTTGTGCAGCACCTCATCGATGAAGACCTGCTGGTCCTGATCAGCGAGCATCCTGGAAAAATCCGCTGCTTCCGAAGAAAAACAGCGAATCATGCCCAACCTCCCCAGATCCTTGACCAGACTCGTTTCATATCGGCTGGCAAAGGTTGGAATGCTGAGCGAAAGATGGGTGCGCTTCGTCGAGGAAAGGGTTTGCAACATTACCGTGCTTGCTGAAGGATGCTTCTCCAGCCATTGGTTGAGTGTCTGTGTTTCATCAACCAACAACAAAGCCATGACGATTCGATCATCTTTGTAGGGCAGTACCACCAGAGACGCATCATCCAATCTTGTGTATTGGATATACGCATCCTTGTTGAGGAAGGACGTGTGTGTATCGGCATACGGAGTATGAAACACCCCTTGTTTGGTGGACCGAGCATCGAAGGGGGAAAGCCAGTCATCCTTGAAGCTGAACACATTCACCAAAAAAAGCACCATCTCAGGTCGAACAGCATCGATGACGGCATCGATGGCGCCGCCGCTTGCTTCTTTGACCCAGCTGTTGATGGTCTTGCTGTTCTCCGGCTTAGAAAAGTCAAGGTTGGTGATGCGAGCCTGATAGGATTGCTCCATCGATGTTTGGAACATCGATGCGAGACGGTACCGGTCGTTCACCCACAGACTGTCGGCTATCCGAACCGAACGGGGAAGGTTGTCCAGATACCACGTGCCGGCTTCATTAAGTTGATCCAGGGAGAGCCTGCCGTCGGTCAATACCGATACCATCTCGGCCTTGGTTTTTCCCGTTGCGCCGTTGGCAGCCATCGATAGGGCCAGCAGCGCCGAGGGGGGACAGAGCATCCGGTTCTCTTCCCGGCCGGTTTCCACGGAAAAGAGGGCATCGGCGAAGGTTTGCACCGTTTGCGAAAAATCTTCCTCCGTCCAAGGCTTTTCGGTTTGTTCGACGATGGGCATGGCACCCAAAAACGAGGAGACCAAACAAAGCATGATGCAAACAGTAGAGATGCGCATCGCTGCCTCCATTTTCTTGCAGTGTAGCATATAGGTTGCTGTTCTCATATGTTTTATGCATTCTGAAGCTAAGCTTCACATGATTCACACACCTCGCTTCTAGTCTTTGCCTATCTATGAGGAGAGGAATCATGAAGATTCAGAAACACAAGCGCACTCGCGTCCGGTCCATTGTTCAGACCGTGTTCTTTCTTTGGGTGGTTGCAGTCGTCCTGCTCAGTGAGGCGGTGGAAAACGGCTACGATATTCCCTTCATTGCGGAAAGCGTGTCATTGCATGCCATCTGTCCGTTCGGTGGGGTGGTGACTTTGTACAATCTCATCAAGGACGGAATCATGGTCAAGAAAATCCATGATTCAGCGGTGGTACTTGCCGGCTTGGGCGTCGTGCTCGCGGTATTCTTCGGACCGGTGTTTTGTGGATGGATCTGTCCCTTCGGGACGTTCCAGGAGTGGGTGGGTCGCTTGGGGAAAAAGTTGTTCAAGCGTCGGTACAACACCTTTGTGCCCAAGAAGCTCGATGTGGTATTGCGGTATCTGCGCTACGTCGTCCTGGCTTGGGTCCTGGTCATGACCGCCTTGTCCCTGACCTTGGTGTTTGAACCCTATGATCCCTATTACGCCCTGTTCTCCATCCTTCGCAACGAAGTTTCCGTTTCCGGACTCATCATTCTGGGCATCGTAGTGTTGCTAACCTTGTTCGTGGAACGCCCGTTCTGTAAGTATGCCTGCCCATATGGTGCATTTCTTGGAATCTTCAACAAGTTCAGAATCTTCAGAATCAGACGTGCAGAACAGACCTGCATCCATTGTTCCGCCTGCGACCGCGCCTGCCCGATGAACATCGAAGTCTCTTCGAAGCATGTGGTGTCTTCCCATCAATGTATTTCCTGCATGCAGTGCACCAGCGAACAAGCTTGTCCCGTAGCAGAGACGGTGGTGACCGGTTTCTCCCAAAAGCGCAGACCCATCCGTCCCAGGACGATCGGATTGCTTGCCATCGGCATTCTGGCAGCGGGAATCCTGCTTTCGGTGGCGTTAGGATGGTGGAAAACGACCTCGTCCAAGGTACCCGCACGCATCAGTGAAGGCGAATTCGCCGGGTACAGCAACCCAGCGGATATCCGAGGTTCCTACACGTACAACGATATTTCCGAAGCTTTCCCGGTGTCGTCTGCAATCTTGGTACAGGCCTTCGGTGCTGCAGATGGGTCTGAGCAGGTGAAGTCCCTTGAGGAGCGGTATCTTTCCGTCATTCCAGAGGGTACGGAGCTTGGAACGGATTCGGTACGCCTGTTCGTTGCGTTGTATACCGGTCTTCCCTATGAAACGGAAGAGGGCACCTTGCTTCCCCAAAGTGCCATTGTGGTACTCAAGGCAGAGGGGAAAACGACCGATCCACGCTTTGCGGTATTGCAGGACCATGCCGTCAGCCTTTCGGATACCCCTGTTGCGGTCCCCACCGTCAGGGATGAGGAAACAACGGGAACCTTTACCGTTACCGGAAAGAGTACATTCAAGGAATTGCTGGATGCAGGGTATGCGAAGGAGGATTTGGAAGCATTGGTCGGCCCTATCCCCAGTACGGCTGCCGTAGTGAAAACGATCGTCGAGTCAAAAGGATTGAGTTTCTCCGAGATCAAAGCGGCAATTTCCGCCCTTCCGTTACACCGCTAGCATGAACGAAAGGGGAATCGTCAGGATTCCCAGCAGGGTGGAGGTGATGACCATCGTGCTGGCAAAGGTATTGGATCGTCCATAACGCAAGGGAAGGACGCTGGTGAAGACAGCCGAAGGCAATGCGGCTGCAACGATGACCACCGTCCTGACCAAGCCTTCCAACCCAAACAGGGTGGCGACCAGGAAGCCGATACCAAAACCCCCTGCAAACCGAACCAGCAATGCACCTGCCAGATGCCGATCGAAGGAGAATTGCACCGAGTGCAAGGACAGTCCCAATACGAAGGCTGCCAATGGCGAGGCTGCTTCTCCTGCGAAACGAAAACTGGTTGAAAGGGCGGTGGGAATAGGGAGTTGGGTGAAATGGATGATGAATCCTGCTGCCACGGCCCAAAGGATGGGGGAGCGGACCATTGCCTGCATTGCCTGTCGATGTAAGCCTCCGGTAATGACCAGCACCCCGAGGGTGAACATGAAAATTCCTTGGATCTGGTCAAAGATGAGAATGAGGTTCATCGCTTCACTGCCTCCATATAGCTGCATGAGGGGGATGCCCAAAAAACCTGAGTTCATGAAAACCAGGGCAGGCACTGTATCGGATATGGGTTGTTTTGCCGCCTGAGCCCAGAGCAAGGCCAAGACGAACAAGGAAAGACAGACCAATGCGGAAGCTTTTGCCATGGAGCCGATGGACGTGAGGTTCAGCTCGCTTTCGGCAAGGGAGATGAAGATCAGGGCGGGCATGAAGAAGTCGGCGACGATGGGCACGACCTGCTCGGATCCGACTACTTTCTTGCTACCGGCGATATAACCGGCAAGGATGACCAAAAGGATGGGGAGCATTTGGGAAAATGAGGTGAGGATCATGGTGGCAACTATAGGCGAAAGGACGGTACAGCTCAAGCTTCTCTCCCTTCGTCAAGGTCCGGTTTCATAGAAATCCTTCAATTCCGCCGAATATTCGGTATAATCCACTGCATCGATGGTGAACACCGGATAGGTCGCCTTAGTCCCAATGCGCACCATCTCCCAAGAGACATGATGGGTTGTGCCTCCTTCACCCTCTCTGATGGATATATCCATCGTTCCGGTTTCGACCAAACCTGAGGTGCTTGAAAAGGTCATGCGGTCGGACCCGTCCCAGTACCTTCCATCAGGCATGAGGATCCCATTGTTGGTGAAACAAACAGGTCGGATCCCGTCTCTCGTGATGGTGAAGGTTCCTTCCTGTTGCTGGTTCGCCTCGGTTGCATCCTTGATTGCTCCATAGGTTGTCAGAATCTGTCGGACAAGCAGTTGCTGGTCGGATAACGGATACACCAGGTTGCAGGCAGATGAAAGATACAGGAAGCACATCACGAACAAACCGGCAAGTGTACGCATACAGGCCGCCTGAGTGCAGTATACTCCAGACGTGCTCTGATCGTGTACGAAAATTCCTACAGCTTCTTGATTCCTTTTTCTGTTCGGATATACTAAGCATACAGCCTCATCTGATTAGGAGCATCATGCGAAAAAGACACTCTTCCTTAGGATGGAAGCTACAACAAACCAGCAATCGCCATTCGATGGCTTTCCGCATGGTTATGCTTGCCCTCCCGATCCTGGTTTTGGTCAGTGTTGCTTTCGTGTTGTTCTATGTCCGGTTGGAATCCTTGCTTGATCAGGAAAAGCAAGCGCAATATCAGCGGCAGGCACAGGAATATGCGCACCTGATTAAAAGCCAGATCGAACTGGACGGGAATACCCTTGCGCTCTTGGCAAATTCCCTGAAACATTTTTCCAGTGAACAAACGAAGAACCTGCTCGCTGGCTTGGATGCACCGAGATTGCATGTGTGTTTTTCCGAAGCACAAGATGCTTCTCTGTTTGCCGTAAAGGATGGTACTGTCATCCAATCACATTCCATTGTTTTCTCTGATGGGAAGCAGGGATGCCTCCAGATCATCACCCCGGTTACGACCTACCATGCGTTCTTCGATTTCCCGGAGTCAGAACCCAGGCGATTGATATGGACTGATGAACAAGGCAATATCCTCTGGAATTATGAGAAAGGAATCCGATCATTCGCGTTCTCAACCCTCGATGATGTATTGCCGTTGTGGCAACAAAAACGGCAGAGTGGGGGCCTCATCACCAGTTCAGCGTCCTATATGGCGCTCGCTGAACTGGGAGGGGGATATGGGTATTTGGTATTGGAAAGCGAGGATGGATTGTTGCAGAAGGCGTATCTGACCATTTTGCAGGCATCGCTCACTTTGGCTGTCTTGGTTTCCCTGCTGCTGCTCACCCTACTTTTCTATCTCTTGTATCGCGATCATCAATATGAACAATCCTTGATGAAACTTGCGTTCCGTGACGAATTGACCGGGCTGCCGAACAAGAACCTCTTCATCAAGGAGGCGCACAAATTGCTCGATCGTGCCCGCAGTCCCTATGCGGTCATTGTAATGGATATCGGAAAATTCAAGCTGATCAACGACCACTTCGGCTATTCTTTCGGCGATTCCTTGCTTCTGTATTGTGCCAAGGTGCTTCCCCGCTATACAACCAAGGACGGCATCTGTGCCCGGTTTTCCGGGGACAAGTTCCTGCTGCTGGTCAGTTATCGGGAGAAGGAGGTTCTGGAACGCAGGATGGATATCATCCTGGCCGAATTGAAACGCTTCACCTTCCCCGGTTCATCTCCCTTCCAACTGGATATTCTGGTGGGAGTCTCCTTGATTAATGGGGAACAGAGTTCCATCGAAGCTGCGATCGACCACTCGCTGTTTGCCCTCTCGGCTCTCAAGGAGCATCCTGATGTCTCCTATTTGTATTATGACGATGTGTTGAAACAGCAGCTACTGGAGGAAAGTGAATTGGAGAAGGTATTCTCCCTGGCATTGTCCAGAGGAGAGTTCTTCATACTCCTGCAACCCAAATACTCCTTGGCCACCAAGCATTTGGTCGGAGCCGAAGCACTGGTACGCTGGAACCATCCGACCAAAGGATTGCTTCCGCCATCCCAATTCATCCCGCTGTTGGAGAAGCACAATTTGTTGGTTGCCTTGGATATGTTCGTGCTGGAGCAAGTCTGCAAACTGTTTGTGCGATGGAAACAGGAAGGCAAACCGCTTTTGCCGATATCGGTGAATCAATCGCGTTCGCATCTCTTCAACGCCCATTATGAAAACACCTTGGTCCAGTTGGTCGACCGATATCAGATCCCCCATCATCTGATGGAGTTTGAATTGACGGAAAGTCTGTTCATGCATGATGTCAAACACCTTTCCCGGGTGCTCGCTTCCTTGCGTCGGCAATCCTTTTTGGTCTCCCTTGATGATTTTGGATCAGGCTATTCGTCCCTTGCAATGCTCAAGGATGTGAAGATTGATGTGATCAAGATGGACCAAGGCTTCTTGGTGGGAACCGATGCACGGGATCAAGGGATGCGGGTGGTAAAGCACGTCATTGCCTTGGCCAAGGATCTGGGGATTACCACGGTCGCAGAAGGGGTGGAAACACAACAACAGGTTGATATGCTCGCTTCGTTTGGGTGTGACGTGGTGCAAGGATTCTTTTTCAGTCAGCCGTTGAGTATAGCCCACTACGAAGAGTTGCTTATCGACGACCGCCCCCGGTGTTTTTCCTGACCAGGGAAATGGTACCGAATCCACTGATGATGGCGATGTAGAACCCGAATTCATACCACCATCCGGTATTGTTGACTTCGTAGATCCTGATCGTCGGGTCGAAAAGACGGCCGATCAGAGCTATGGGAGCAATCCACCCATGCCAGATGCCGAGTAAAAACCCCGCCGGGTGATCGCTGTTCTCGACGACGGTGGCAAAACAGGAAGTGAGCAAAAACAGACTGACCGTAACCAACAGTATCACCGAACGTTTTGATTTCATGGGGTACCTCCTAAGATTGCGGCAACGCGCATCCGAACCCGTTTGGCTTCAGGGATCGGAAAAATCGGATAGTCATGGTTCATTCGTTTCCCTTCATGATATTCAATGGACAAGCCTTCCTTCCTGGCGCGGGAGAGGAGTATCCTGGCATCCGAAAGAAAGAGTTCATGGGTTCCCACGAATAAAGTAACCGGACAGAGACCGGCAAGTGGCCCGAACAGAGGGCTGACCCTTGGGTCACGTTCCGGAGTCGCTCCTCTCCATGCCTTGCCGTATTCGATCAAGGATTCCTTGTTGAGCATGGGGTCCCGTGCTTGCAGGTAGGAAACCGAAGGATTGGACAGTGAGATGTCCAGCCATGGAGAGAAAAGCAGCAACTGTTCAGGCAACGGCGATTGCTGCACCAACAGGTGTTGGGCGAGGCCGAGGGCAAGACCGCCTCCTGCAGAATCGCCGGCAAGCAGCAACCTGTTTTTCTGAAAGGCTTGCAAATGCCGGACAAGCAGGGCGAACACCTCCTCTACCTGGTGATCCGGAGCCTTGGGATAGATCGGTACGACGATGCGGCAGGGATACAGACGAAGCAGTCTGGTAAGGAACACCCAATGGGCGAGCGAGGGTTGCTCGACGTACGCACCGCCATGGAGGAAATACAGCACCGTATCCGATTGCTTAGGCCCCAACGTGAACACCTGCATTGCTTCAAACATGGATTCCTGTATTTGCCAGAGTTGTTCCAACCCCGGAGGAAGGGTATAGGTCCTGCGGTTTATCTCGCTGAGTTCTTCCAGACTCTTGTGGGTGGGAACCAGGCTTTGCTTGATCCTCAGCTCAAGCAGTTGTTCTGCAAAAAAACTGGACAAGCTCCGCTCCTGTTTTGTACGGATGAACCGGGCAAAACAGAAAAGAGGCAGAAGACTAAGCACCAATGCCAACCATTCCATAGGCTAGAGTATCAACAAATAGAGAATGACCTGGTTGAACAGGTGGGTCGATGCGTGGGCCACCATTGCATAGTGGAGACCTTTCTTGATGTAGAGCATCCCGAAAAGATACCCCAACACCCCGTTGAGCACGAACGAACGGAGGATGAGCAACCCGGTCAGAGATCCGAACGCAGCCTTGGTCGCCGGCAGATGACCGAGCGCAAAAAAGGCGGCTGCGAGGATATTGGCAGTGACATAGAAAATCGGGGTGATCGGAAGATTGCGTTTGGTCCGTCTGAACAGCAGGTCGAGGATGAATACCAGTAGGGATAAAAAGAAAAGCCTGAGCATAATCTCTTCGAGGATGCCGCCGTACAGCATGGCGAACAATAACGAAACTGGATTGAATGGGGCGTTTTCATATGCTTGCTGCACCTGTGGAATGTACGGGGCGAACACATAGTAATCACTTGCCATGATGACGGCACAGACCAGACCGACGGTCAGCGCGACGATGATATCGTGTTTCTCAAAATGAAACGGTTTGTATACATGCACCCGCTCACTGAGCAAATACCCGAAATAGGCCAGTACGACCGAATATACGACGCCGATTTGTACGATGGAGAGTAGAATGAGCAACCAGGGAGCCATGTCCATCCCGGCTTGCTTCAGCGCATTGATGTTCGAAAGTGAAAGGTAGAGGGCACATACCAAGCCAATGGGAAAGAATGCAAGCGCAAACCGAATTGCTTTGGGATGCAGTTTCATAGTTGACTCCTTACCTGCGACTCTACAACGTGGTTGTGCTTCATACAAGAGAAGAGGGTCGTTTGAACGGCCCTCAAAGTGAAATGACATCATTTACGGAAGGTGAAGGCTTCAAGAGCCCCTTCATAGTCGTAGGTCTCCACTCCATTGGCCTCGGAACCCAGGAAGGCATCCATCTTTCCCAATTGTTTTACGGTTACCACGCCTCCTTGGGCGAAGGTGATCAAACCTGCATGCACGGCAGCACTGCCGATGCTGCTGTCATTGGAATAGGGATTGCTTCCCCATACGTCCCGACTGGAACCTCCCGCAGGGAGGGCTACCTGCAGCGATTGTCCGCTGGTCAATCCCAACGCCACCACAGTAGTCAGGTAATTGATCGGAATCGGTTGCAGAGCGGTGCTGTCCAACAAGGTTCCGTTCTTGCCGACGAACTGGAAACTCAACGGCCAACTGTCATACGGCGTCGATGCTACATCGTTGACCAACAGGCCTCCATAATAGGGTCGGCCTTCCGTAATTTGGATGGTAACTTCGCCCCCTTGCTCGAAACTGATCAATCCCATCTGTACCGCTGCACTTCCAATGGAACTGTCGGTGGTATAGATGCCTACACCCCAGAGGGAGGAAGCATAGCCGTTCGGTGGCAGAACGATGGTGATACGATCACCCAAAACGTTCGAATAATCACCGGCCGTCTGTTCCCAGGCATCCTGCGAGGGAAGCGTACCTTTTGCTGTCGGTTGTGTACTTTCCGGCTGTGCTTCCTCCTTCGGTTGGTTCGCCGCCTCGCTTGAGTATTCCAAGGAGAGGTTGGGACCTCCCGCTCCCAATTCGAAGGATCCGGATGTGCATCCGACCAACGAAAGAATCAAAGCGAACACGCATACCCATACTCCCTGTTTATTCACGTTCACCCCCTTTGGATACCTTGATATGGTACCATTTGTGACTCTAAGAAAAAGCATAATCCCATATGGTCATATTCGAAAGTGTTTCTCCTCCTGTTTTTCTGTAATTGGCTCTTGCAAGCATGATCGACTTGTTTCACACTTGCTTTCAGGAGCGAACATATGGAACTACTGCACAATGCCGACGAACGAGAGAAACACCTGAAAGCGTACCTTGCCGTACTGTTGCAGGGACAAACGAAGAAGGAAATCTACGAATCCTACCAAGCGGTGCTTTCCACTGCCACACCTCATGAAGTCAATCGAGTACTTGATGCGTTGCTCTGTGATTGTGATGATCTCGCCTCGATGCAGATCAGCGTTGCTCGATTCATCCGTTCGGTTGGAAAGGGCCTGGAGAGCTATTCACTTCCCGAGTATCCGTCTTCCTCGCTGTTTGCATCCCTGCAGGAGGAGAACCAGCGGATTGCAACGGTCATGCAAGAACTGCAGATGCTGAGCAAAACCCAGCCGCTCCCTGTTTCCGCAATTCAGAAAAAAGTGGCGGGTTTGACATTACTCAAAGAGCATTATCGTAGGCTGCAGAATGAATTGTTCCCACGCTTCGAGCGAGCGAGCGAGCAGCATGCCTGCGTGAAATTGATGTGGTTGATCCAAGACAACGTATTGGATTTCCAGAAACAGGTGACAGCCTTCGAGGGAACTTCAGCGCAATCATTCTTCACGGTATTCGGTCGGTTTTATACCAATGTGGAGATCCTGCGTTACCGGGAGCACTATATCCTCTATCCGGTCGCTTATCGTGCACTGCAGCATGCACCCGCAATGGATCAATCAGTTTCCTCTTCTGATTTCGGAGGGTTCGTCTCGAAAACCGGCTTCTTGAGCCATGAGGAACTGGAGCGTATTTTCTCCGTACTTCCCTTTGATATTGCGTTCATCGGATCCGATGATCGGGTGAAGTTCTACTCCGACCCACCGCATCGTATTTTTCCCAGAAGCCCGGAGGTAATCGGTAGGCTGGTCCAGAATTGCCATCCGCCGAAGAGCGTGGCCACCGTCCAAGCCATCCTCGACTCCTTCAAGGAGGGGAGGGAGGATTCGGCTGAGTTCTTTTTGGTTATGAAAGGGACCTTCGTCCACATCCAGTACTACGCAGTGCGTAGTACGGATGGAGTCTATCTGGGAACCATGGAGGTCACCCAGGATGCCACTCATCTCAGGTCGTTGACGGGCGAGAAGCGGTTGCTTGGGAAGCAAGATAATCGGTGAGCAAGGTGGAGCAGAAATTTTCCTCCGCCTTGAGGATGCCCATTTCGCGTTTCGCATTTTCTGTGGAATCGGAAGCGTGGGCGGCGTTGACGCGGATGTTGGAGCCGAACTCCCTGCGGATGGTACCGGCAGTGGCTTTATTCGGGTCGGTGGCGCCAAGAATGGTTCTAATCTTCTGGACGGCGTCCTTGCCTTCATAAACCAGCACCATGCACTTGACCAAACCGGGTTTATCCAAATCCTCAGCCTTGCAGTCGCTGGGTTTGATGCCTGCCATGAATTCGACGATCCGTTCGAACTGGTCCTCGGAATACATGTCCCCGAAACTTTCGGTAAGGATATCCTGCAACTTGTTGTCAAGGTGGACGTTGAATTCATTCTCCAGCAATTCACGGGCCTGCATGCCGTAGATGGGTGCCAGTTTCGCCTTCAACCCATCCTTGGTCGGGCCGTAGAAATTGAGCGCCTGCTCAACGGACATTTTCAGCACCTTGATGGCAACAATACGCAACCCGCTTCTGCTGAACATGTCGATGATCATACCCGGGCGGCTTGAGGCATATCTCCAGTTGTCCGGCTTGATGATGACCAGTGTCCGTTCAGTGTTCTGGTAATACTCAGGAGGTCGGTTGACAATGAGATTGCTCTGACCGGGAAGCCAGGAAGCAAACAAGGCAAGGGTGCTGTCAGCCTCCGCCTGTGTCTGGGCGGTGATGACCGCCGGTTCAAAGTAGTGTACTTCGTTCTGGCTTTCATCGCTGAAGATCAGATCGGCATAGGTATCTCTGATTGATTCCCCGGTGACCGTTTCTACGCTTCCTGTTTCCTTCTGGAACGCTCCAACGACTGAAGCAAGTTGCTCAGAGGGGTTCTCGCCTTTGAACAGCAAGAGCAACGAACGATGCCGTATGCCCCCGGAAGGGCCCATGCTCTGTTCGATATAGGACGCGAGGAGTTCAGAGATTTTCTGACCTTCCACCTTTGTACGGGTTCTGATGATGTCGGCATATTCCTCTGCGAGGCTCTGATCCATTGCGATCATCTGAGCACCCACCAATTCCAAGGAAATGCGGGAGAGAAGTCTGGACAACACGCCACCGGTTCTGCTTTTTGCAACGGTGTAGGGTGTTACCAGAACATACGATAAGGACTGTTCCATGAGCAGCCTCCTTCTAGGATGTCTGTATGACGTATCCTACAAGGCGGAACTGGACTTTGTCTATCGGAATACCGGGAAAGCTACTAAAATACTTCGATTTGACAGGACCGCAGGGTTTCCAAAGCGGCTTCATGCCTTCTGACGGTGGAACCGGCACAGCAGGCAGCATCCACCCTGATCACCAACTCCGGACGCATCGCCTTGATCATGAGTGCATTCGAGACCACGCAGATATCGGTACAGACACCGACCAATTCAACTTCCTCCAAATCTTGCTGGGAAGCTATCCAGGATGCGAGGGCAACCGAGGCGAAGGTCGGTTTCTCAAAAACGAGAGCGCCTTGCAGTGGTTGTTTCAGTTCATCAACCAGTTCATGCCCCGACTCTCCTTTGATGCAATGTACAACAGGAAGCAACATTCCTTCCCTGCTTTGCAGGTAGTTCTCATCATGGGTGTCAAGCGTGTAGGCAAGCAAACCTGAATGGTCTTGTACCTTGCGTACCACCGATTCAACGATGGAAACAGCCTCCTTGGTACCGAGAGAGCCGGTGACAAAGTCCTTTTGCATATCGATGACGACCAGCAAATATTTAGAATGAGGTTTTGAACAATCCGTGGACATTGCAGTAGGCATAGACATCTCCATGTTCCTTATCGGTGAAGACGGCGGTGGCAGGGCTTTCCTTACGGATGTCGCTTCTACGGACCGTCTGTTTGGTGACGAAGAAAATGCAGCTGATATGATGCTCCTCGCTTTGTGGATGCGGTTTGCTTCCGACTTCCACATACAACAGACCGTTTCGATGGGTGAGTACGGGAAGATGATATACATCGGTTTCTGCATCTGATTTGACTGAAAGTTGTTGCATCGGTTGTCCACAACAGGAAAACGTGTGATTCCCACTGTCGATGAGCTCAGAGAGCGAATGACAGACAGGACATCTATACAGAGCTAGTTTTTTTGCCATAGGCACTCCTTCTTTCTCTACAGTACTGAGGAAGATGAAAAGAAGAAAGAGAGATTCACACTTTTTTCACAGTTTTTTGAAGTTCTTCTCGCACCTTGATCTGATGATGCGCTCAAGGAGAAAAAAAATCTATGAAAAAACTTCTTATCATGCTTTCGGTACTGGTGCTTGCATCCGCTCTTTGGGCTACGGGAAACAAGGAAACCAAACAAATCACGAGTGCTACCTTCGGAGGTTCCTCCACGGTTGCTCCGGTTGCGTTGGCCGCCATCGAGGCGTTCCAGGAAAAGAATGCAGATGTCAAACTGAGTTATGAGACCCTTGGTTCCTCGGTGGGTATCAAGGCGTTGATGGATAAAACCCTCACGTTGGCCGGCTCAAGCCGTGAACTGAAGAGTTCTGAACTCGAAGCCGGTTTGATTCCCACCACCATCGGGCTTGATGCGATCAGCGTCGCCGTGAATGCTTCAGTCGGCATTTCCAATCTCAGCATGAATGAATTGGCGGCGATCTTCAGTGGAGAAATCAAGAATTGGAAGGAAGTCGGGGGACCCGATCGTCCAATCATCCTCATCGTACGTGATGAGAGCAGCGGTACCTATGGATCCTTCAAGGAAATCGTGTTGGATGCCCATAAGAAGAGTGGGAGCAAGGATGCCATCGTAGCCCGCGAGAACGGGGAGCTGGCAGCCAAGATTGCCTCCACCGCCGATTCCATCGGATATATCGGGATGGCCTTCAACCACCTGGTTACCGAACAAGGCGGTACGATCCTTTCGATCGACAAGATTCTGCCTTCGGAGAAAACGGTACGCGACAATTCCTATCCGATCAGCCGCAGCCTGTACTTGGTCAGCGACGGGACTCTGAAGGAAGGGACCGTTGAAAAGCGATTCGTGGACTTCGTCCTTTCCAAGGAAGGACAGGCATTGGTCAGCGAATCTGGATACGTACGGCTGTAAGGCAGAGTGATGCGAATACTCTTTGATACATTCGCGCGCCGATTGATCTTCATCAGCGCCATCGTTTGCAGTCTCTCGATCATCCTTCTGGGAGGGTTCATCCTCTCAGAAGGACTGCCGCTCTTCAAGGATGTGAGTCTGGTCCAGTTTTTGTTTTCAACCCATTGGGGACCGACCGATGCCGTTCCTACCTATGGCATTCTCACGTTCTTCTTCAATACGGCCGTGGTGACTTTGCTCTCCCTGGTATTGGCGCTTCCCATCTCCCTGTGCACAGCCATCTATTTGGCGTTGTTTGCAAAGGGAGCGTTGGCGAATCTGATCAGAACCTCGGTTGAATTGCTCGCTTCCATTCCCTCGATCATCTTCGGGTTGGTCGGAATGGTCACGGTGGTGCCGCTGATACGCTCGCTCTTCGGTGGTTCGGGATACAGCTTGCTTGCCTGTGCGATCATCCTCTCGGTCATGATCCTTCCCACTATCATCAGTGTGAGTGAGGTCGCCATACGTGCGGTCAGCGAAGACTTGAAGTGGGCGAGCCTGGCCATGGGAGCCACCACGTTCCAGATGATCCGCACCGCACTGCTTCCTGCAGCCCGCAGCGGCTTGGTCACGGCAATGGTCATGGGATTGGGAAGGGCGATGGGAGAAACAACCGCAGTCCTGTTGGTCGGCGGAAATTCGCCCCTCTTCCCCGGAAGTCTTGCCGACCAAGGCAGGACGCTTACCATGAATATCGTCACAGATATGAGCTATGCGGAGGGCGTGCACCTCAATGCACTCTTCGCCACGTCCATCGTACTGTTCATCTGCGTGTTAGCGCTCAACCTTCTGGTTATGCGCATCGGAAAAGAGGCACACCATGGTTGATCGACGGAAACAACATAATGCGATCGCCTTGCTGGTGATCAAAGTCCTTTCCTTTTCTACCATCCTGTTGATGGCTCTGCTTCTTGGGTACTTGGTATTCAGGGGGCTTGTCCGCACGGATGTCACCGTCAGTGCATATCTTCCGACAGAACATGCACCCTTCCGGGTCTATTCGGGAGCCTCGCAACCTGCTTCCTTGGATCGGAAACAGTTGCAGGACCTGCTTGAAGGAAACCTGTACCGGATGCGCACCCTCAGCGGATATGACGATCCGGTGACCGTATATGTGCAAAGCTCGATTGTCGATGCCCTGTCTTCCTCGCTTGCTCTCGATGCGGCGACGATCAAAGAGAATACGACTCTCTACACCCCTGGTGAAAAGCTGTCGTCCAAAGCAGGGATTTATGTGTTCACCGATCCCGCAGCCGCGAAACCTTCCGGTTTCAAGCCGATCGGGGTACGCAATACGGTTGTTCAGGTCAATCCTTCGGTTACTGCCTTGTACAACAACAAAAAGCTTTCGATTCTCTCTGAAGAGCAGCTTTCTGCATTGCTGGGGGGCAGCGTAACGAATTGGAGCCAGATCGGAGGACCGGATTTGCAGGCACATGCAGTGGCTTCCTCCCAGGCAGTTACCTCTCAGGATGGGGCGTATCGGGTATATGACAATGTAGATGCTTCGGATGCAGCAACGCTGCAGGTGCGCTTGCAGCATACCGTTGCCAATTTGAGCTGGAAATACATTTTCGCTCCCTCCGTCCAAGGGGGACGCTACGGAGGGGTGGGAACCATCATCATCAACACCCTGCTGATGATTCTACTCTCCGCCCTGCTGGCAACCCCTATCGGAATCGGGACGGCAATCTACTTGGTCGAATACGCCAAACAAGGGCGGATGCGTATGATCATCCAAAGTGCCGTAGATCTGCTGGCTTCAGTACCTTCGATCATCTACGGTTTGTTCGGAATGTTGATCTTCGTCCAATTCCTCGGGTGGAGTTTTTCCTTGGCCAGCGGCAGTCTGACCGTCGGACTCATGATCATTCCGACGATCGTGCGGACCAGCCAGGAAGCCTTGAAGCAGGTCGACCGTTCCATCATTGACGGTTCGATCGCCCTCGGGGCAACGAAGATCGAGACGATCGGCAAGATTTGCCTGCCATCGGCTCGAGACGGAATTGTATCGGGCCTGATTTTGGCAATCGGACGTGCCGCCGGTGAAACAGCAGCCTTGTTGTATACCATTGGAAGCGGAACGGACGTAGCCCATACCCTGCTCAGCCCGGCTCGATCGCTCTCCATGCATATTTACCTGCTGGTCGTTGAGGGAAAAGGATTGGAAGGAGCCTTCGCCGCCTCCTTGATCCTGATGATCGTGGTGCTGTTTACCAATATGGTGGCGAAAGTATTGTCCAGGAAGGAGAAAAGATGAGTTTGTTTGAAGTCGAGCATCTGGATTTGTTCTATGGGGACAAACAGGCGCTCAAAGACGTGAACCTCTCAATAGAGGAAAAAAAGATCACCGCCTTCATCGGGCCTTCAGGATGTGGAAAATCAACCTTCCTAAGGGTGCTGAACCGAATGAATGAAATCATCGAAGGCGTGAAGATAACCGGCAGCGTCCGCTTTGAAGGAAAGGACCTGCATACTGATTACGATGCCATGGAACTGCGCAGGCGGGTGGGTATGGTATTCCAAAAACCGAATCCGTTTCCGATGAGTATTTTCGATAACGTCGCCTACGGTCCGCGGTTGCTCAAGCGCCATACCCGTGCCCAGCTTGCCGACCTCGTAGAGGAGAGTCTGCGTCAGAGTGCACTCTTCGACGATGTGAAAGATAGATTGAAAGCCAGTGCGCTCTCCCTCTCTGGAGGACAGCAGCAACGGTTGTGTCTTGCCAGGACCTTGGCGAGTAATCCGGAGGTAATCCTCATGGATGAACCGACCAGTGCACTCGATCCCATATCTACGGCAAAAATTGAAGAGTTGATGGTTGAGCTCAAAGAGCGATATACCATCATTGTGGTGACCCACAACATGCAGCAGGCTTCCCGTGTCAGCGATGACGTGGCATTTTTCCTGGTGGATGCCGAGCGAAGGGGATATCTGGTGGAGTCGGGGAAGACACAGGAAGTATTCTTCAACCCGAAGGACACAAGAACCGAACAGTATATCAACGGTCGGTTCGGTTGATGCATACCAAGAAGGAGGAACACACCATGCACAGCAGATTGGAAGAGAAACTGGATTTATACAAGGATTTGTTGATCCGCATGCTCAAGGAAGTGGAACAGGCCTTGCTGCTCAGCATACAGGCTGTCGAAAATCGTGACCAGGAATTGGCTGCAAACATCGTGCAGCACGACATCAGCATCAATCGGCTTCGAGATATGGCCGAACATGACGGGGTGATGATCCTCGTCACCGAGGCGCCGTATGCTCATTATTTGCGACAGGCTGTCGCCGGTCTGAAAATTACCGGTGAGATTGAACGGATGGGGGATTATGCGAGTCATCTTGCCCATGTGGGTGCTTCGTTGATCCACACCAAAGAGGTGGATACGATTATCACCTTGGTCTGTGAAATGGCAAGCTCAGCGGTGCAGATGATCAAGATGGTACAAAAGACTTTGGATGAGGGGCAGAGCGATCCCGCACGGGTCGTCGCAAAGATGGACGACGACATCGATGCAAAACGATACCTGATCAATGATCTCTTGGGGCGCACCCCCGCTTCTGATGAATCGGAGCGCAGGGCTTTCTATGCATGCTACTACCTGACCAAGGAAATGGAACGATTGGGCGACCATATCACCAACATCTGCGAGTGGATGGTCTACACGGTAGAAGGCGTCAGACCCAAGCTGAACTGAGGCCCTTTCAAAGAAACCCGTTTCATGGTATGGTTTTGAAACCATACCTGTCGGGAGTTTGCGATGAACCTCAGTGTGCAGGAAAAAGATCCTGCAAACCTTTTTGATACCCCGCTCTTGCACCAATCCTTCTTTTGGTCGCAAGTCAAACAGAATCAAGGCTACGAGACCAAAGCCTTTGACATCAAAGTCCGTCAAGCTGATGTACAGCGGGGAGCAACCTCGTCATTCTTGCTTGACGATATGCTTGTACAGCTTATTCCGATCAATAGGGAACATACCATCGGCTATGTTCCCTATGGTCCGCTTCTCCATCCTGACCAGCAGAATATGGGACCGTTTCTGGAGGAGCTCTCCTTGCATGTGCAAAAGAGGCTTCCTTCCCATTGCATCCTCCTTCGGTACGATCTGCCTTGGGAAACTGTTTGGGATGATGATGAACTTTCCGTCGAATTGCAGAATATCCGGTTGAATTGGGGTACCCAGAGCCGGTCACTCAGCCGTTCCGTATCCAATCAACTGCCCAGTGACACCATGTTCATCGATCTTAGCGGCAGTGAAGAGGATATTCTTGCCAACATGCATCATAAGACGCGATACAACATCAATCTGGCGTTACGCAAAGGCGTTGAGGTCAGACAGGTCGGTCACGACCAGTTGGATGTTTTTTATGCGCTGTATGAAGAAACATGCGAGCGTAATCATATCCAATTGCATGACCGTTCATTTTTCGAGGCGTTGTTCGGACCGGAGGATGAGCATGCCGGGGTAACCTTGCTGATGGCTTACTTCGAGAGCCGTCCCCTCAGTTCAATGTTTCTCAGCCGTTCCTCGCAACGCGCCACCTACCTGTACGGCGCATCATCCTCTGCGTTACGCAATACCATGAGCACCTATGCGCTGCAATGGAAGGCCATCCAACTGGCGAAGCAGTGGGGTTGTCGGGAATATGACCTGTTCGGTGTTTCCCCTTCTTTACACAAAAATCATCCGATGCAGGGCCTGTATACCTTCAAGAAGGGATTCGGTGGTGATTTGTTGCACCGGATGGGTTGTTGGGACTTTACCTTCCATGCCCAGGAAGCCCGCCAGCTGTTTGCCTATGAGATGGTGGGTGATGGATATCACCTGCGCTGAAACAACACCGTTGCCTGACCTCCACAGATCATACCCAGGGCACCGGCTTTTTCCTTGTCCAGAATGAAGGTGGTCATGTGGTTCTCGATTGCATCGTTTTTCAGCATGGCATCGGTTTCGGACAGCACCCTTGCTTCCATTTCTCCTCCACCGACGGTTCCGCTGAACGTACCGTCCTCGAACATGGCCAGCTGAAAGCCTACCTCGCATGGCGAGGATCCATGCTTTTCCACGACACGTGCGACAATATAGGATTCGCTGAGTGTCTGGCGTTGCAGAAGTTGGGAGTCCAGCTGTACCGTTTGCACTCCCGCCCTGCTGTATTGCACGATCTGAGCGAGGATGGAAAGGGCGATCTCCATGGCGGTGACGGCATTGATGTCCAACCCGATGGGGGCGCAAACCTCGCTCAGTTCTGCTTTCGTAAACCCTTTTTCTTGCATTGCTGCAAAGGTTTTGGAGACTTTCGCCCTGCTTCCGATCATGCCGATGTAGGAGTGGGGGAGTCTCAGACAATGCTCCAGACACACTTGGTCGAAACTATGACCCCGGGTGATGATGACAAAATAGGGACGGATCCATGGGTGATCTTCCTTGAATACGGTCTCAAACATCTGGCAGAGACACTTGGCCTGGGGAAAACGATCCGAATTGCAGTATTCCTCTCGCTCATCAACAATGGTCAGATGGTATCCCATCACCGTGGCAAGCCGATAAAGCTCCAATGCGACATGTCCACCACCGAAGACTACCAGTTCCACAGCACAGGACAAATGCTCGCGCAAGAGTTGCTCGTCCTGCCAGTCTTGCTCGACTTCCGGTAGGGAGGCAATCAAACGATCCTCCACAAACAAAGCCTCGGCTCCCAGATTCGGCCCACTGAGAACGGTTCTTCGTTGTACATCCCCTTGGTGCAGGGTATCTATCAGACTAGTGTAATAGGATTTTGCATGCATGCTCTACTCCTTGATGGAATTTGCACATAGGCCGATGTGCATGATTTGAGTGTAGCGTACCAAAAAGGAAAAATCCATTACGCTATTGAAAAACTAATGGATTAGGCAAAACGCACGAATCCGTCGATCGCCTCTAAAACCGAACCGCCGATCGCCATGGCCTTTTCGCTGACGGTTGTATGGTCTGCTTTTTCTCCCCTGGGGTCGATATCGGCAATTTTGAAATGGCTGCTCACATACAAACCGCTATTGAGCAATCCACGCAGCTTGCCGTCGATTTCAGCGACCACCTGCGAGTCTCCGACGGTAGCGATGACATCCCCCTTCTTGACCAGATCACCCACTTTGTGCGGGGAATTGAAGATTCCCTCCTGACTGCTGTGCAGCACACGCTCTTCTCCGAATCCCTCAATGAGACCCGGAACACCGGTATTGGGTCGTGCAGAGCCCTGGTGCAGGATTCTAGCCAGACTGTGTCCCCGCATGGTCTCGATGACCAAGTCGCAATCCGTTCCCGCCTCGAATCCGGGACCGAGCGCAATGACCAAGGGTGCATCATCAATCCGTGTCCCCAGATTCCGCTTTGCCATGATGGCATCCACCACGCAGATCGGATTGATCGCCTGTATGCTTTCTCCGTTTGGATCACTCAGGAGGGGAATGATTCCGTTTTCCAATGCATCGAAGGCTTCATTGATGTCTGTGCATTTTTTTGCTTCTACGCCTTCCACCGAGGTCGTTTTGGTGAACATGGCTTGTGCGAAACTTACGGTGGTACGGATGACCGTCGGCTGCTCCACTTCCAGAACGATGACACGATATCCGCCTCTGTGGAGACGGAGGATGACCCCGGTTGCAAGATCCCCGCCACCGCGAACCACCACCAATTGACGTGCTTGGTGCTTCAGACTGGAACCGGAGCGGTGGTTGAAGACTTTCATGACTTCGCTAAGCACCGAGAGTGCTATTTCCTGTGGAGTTTCCGTCCCCAAATCCAAACCGATCGGGCAATATAAGCGCTTGAGGTCGGTGCGAGAAAGCTGCAGTTTGGTCAACAGCTGCTTAGCCTTGTGACGGGAACCCAGGACACCTAGATACGGAATGTCCCGCCTTAGCAAGGCCCGGGCAGTTTCTTCGTTGAATGCATGGGAAGCGATGATGACCGCCGTACGAGCGTTTGTCTCTACCTGGGCCAGGGCTTCAGCAAGCGTCGGTTCGACAACCAAGGCACGCGCATGGGGAAAGCGTTGTATCGTGGCGAATTCTATACGGGTTTCCACCACTTGGTAGGGAATGCCCAGAAAATAGGCCAATTCTGCTATTGCTTGGTTGACATGTCCTCCTCCTACCAACACCAATGTATGCGCGTTGAGAGGAAGACTGAGAAGGCAAGTCCATGCAGGATCCTCGATGTATCGATAGGTATGGGTCATTAGCACTTCCTTTGCCTCTGATAAGAAACGCGGATGCACAGCTCCGATGGTGGCTCCTCCCTCGCAGAGTCCCAACAATGCCGGTTCAGGCAGAATTTGTATGCCCAGGACATGGAAGCGATCCTGTTTTTGCCAGAGCAAGAGAGAAGGGAAGGCGGCTCTGGTTGCTTCGGTATTGCACTTGAGCAAATACATATATACGGTCCCCGCATCCCGGATGGCCCCTTGATCGACACGGAACTGTAGGTGCCGGTAGGTTTCTTCACCACTGAGCAGATCGATGGCTTGGCTCTGGGCATAGGCCTCGAGTGCACCCCCTCCGATTGTGCCGCTCATCCGACCATCCGACTCGACAAGCATGTAGCCCTGGTTACGGCTGGTCGATCCCTCGGTCTTGAGAATCGTAACCAGAATGAAGGGAATGAGCTGTTCGCTCAACGTCACAGCGCGTGAAAATACGGCTTCTTTCATACCTTGTTCCTTTGTAAGAGTGCATTGGTCGAGAGTGATCCGAACCAAAGCGGGAGGTCGGCGCAGGCATGGCTCAAGGCCTGGATATCACTTGCGTCGGTGTTTTGGGCTTCATTGCAGAGAATGACTTTTTTCCCTTTCATGTTCTTGGTAATTCCTTGGGGATGGGTGAGCAGCATTCGATAGGTCTGCCAATCAACCGTCCCATCAACAAGCGATTCGCATCCATAACAGGTTTGCCGAAGGCTTTTCCCCATCGCCCCAAAGCCGACCACAGCCAAGGTGGCAGTGGTGAAATACGGGACGACCGGGTCGCGTTCGGTGTGCAGTTTGAGTTGCTTATGCAAAGCTCCGTCAGCTTCCAACAACAGAACATCATAGAATTGGAGCAAACGCTGTAGTTCATCAATCGGAGGGGCCAGGGCTTTGTGTGTTCCTTGCAACGCATAAAACACACGTTGTCCCGCCAGCGGACGGTACTCCAGCACCGAACCGTCGAAAACATATCGGTCGCACCCATATGCCCTCTGTTCCGGGAGTTCAAGCTTGGTGGTGGTGGAGACCAAAACACGCTTGCCTGTCTCGGCATAGGCCGCAGCAAGGGCAATGAGGGCAGTGGTCTTTCCCCCGCTTCCGGTAATGCTGATGCACTGTTCATATCCGGAAAATTCTGCAAGCAAGGCGCTGATGAGGTCGACCATAGAAGCAATGTATCACCACCCATGGTGCTTTGCAACCACAGGATTTCTTTATGCACTGGTTTTTCCCTCAATGTATGTCATGCTCGAGGGTATGGAACAAAAGTTGGTATCAGTAGTGGGAATGGATATTCAGGCACAGCGGTACAGCATGTGCATCTTGAACAAAGCGGGAAAACAACCAAGGTATTACCATGGTCGGGTGGATACGGCATCGGGGCAGAAGAAGTTCTTCTCCTTGCTTCCTGATGATTCTGTGGCGTTGCTTCCCTCAAGTCCCTTGGCGACCTTGGCGCTCCATACGCTGGGTGAACAACGCATCACCATCAAGGATGCCGAACTGGACTACGCCATCTGGGAACGTGCAGGGATCGAGCGAGGAGAGCCTATGGCGCGGTTCGCCGCATTGGTACTACGTTCGGTATGCTTTCCGCCTACCGAGATGACCGTAGCTCAACAGCTCGAATTGTTCGCCTATCAAGCAAAGGAACTGCAGCGGATCAAGGACATCGGGAACCGGTCACAACAGCTTGCCGGCCAGGTTTTGGAGAGGAAAGCAGGCATGCAGGATTGGGACGCAGCCCTGAAGCTGGAGCAAGACAGCAAAAAAGTCCTCCTTATGGATGAAGCGGACCCAAAAGACCCAGAACTTCCCCTGTTCAATGAGCAGGATACGAGCTTTTTGGCCCAGCTGTATCGATTGCTCTCCTCAATTCATTGAAGGATGGTCAGTACGAACGTGGAACCCTGCCCGGGAGTGCTGGTCACACCCACTGTCCCGTGGTGGATGGAAGCGATGTGCTTGACGATGGACAAGCCCAAGCCGGTACCACCTTCCTTTCTGCTGCGTGCTTTGTCGACCCGGTAGAACCGTTCGAAAATCCGGTCCTGATCTGCTTTGGCGATACCGCATCCTTCATCCTGCACGGAAAAGCTGACCTTATTCCCCACTTGGTACGCACGGGCGGTGATGTGGGTGCCGTTTTCACTGTATTGCAGGGCGTTCATCATCAGATTGATCAATGCCTGGACGATCAAGCCTTCGTTGACCTTGCAGGATAGGGACGGCTCGGCTGCCAAACTGATTTGGATCTGCTTCGCTTCAGCGACATGACGGCAGGCATCGTAGGCTTGGTCCAGCAATGACTTGACGGTGCACGCCATCAAGGGAACCTCCCGCTTATGGTCCTCAAGGGAAGCGAGGAGCAAAAGGTCCTCGACGAGCGACTGCATTCTCTTGGTGTTGTTGTAGATGATGGAGGCAAATTGCCTGACTTCCTCGACCGGCGTTTCCTCTTGGTTGGCTAGCTCTGCAAACCCTGCAATCGCTGTAAGCGGCGTCTTCAATTCATGGCTCACATTGGCAACGAAATCCTTACGGATATCTTCCAGCTTTCTGATTCTGGTGATATCGAAGAAGGTCAGAACCAGTGCGTATACCCCTTGTCCGTGCTTGAGTACCGGAGCGAGTCGAACCTGGTATTGCTTTTTGCTGTGCGCTTCGGTGGTGGTATAGAACAGATCCTCTGAGGTTGCGATACCCCTGAAGGCCTGATCGATTGCGGGGAGGATGTCATCACTTGCGATCAAGTGTTCAAACTTGTGGCCTTTTGCCTGTTCGCGTTCGGCGAACATGGTGTCGAAGGTGGTGTTCGAGAATTGGATGACGTGGTTCTTATCCAACAGGATCACCCCTTCATGCATGGCATTGAGCAGGGTCTGGTATTCCAGACTGCTCGCCGCCAATTCCTGGAATTGTTCCTGCAGTTGGGTTGCCATGCTGTTCAACGTGTCGCAGAGCAATGCGTACTCAACCGGGAAGATGATTCGGCTGTGATGTGACAGATTGCCTGCCTTGTATTGTTCTGCAGTGTCGGTGAGGATGGTAAGGGCTTTGGTGGTGTGCCGGATGTTCAAGGTTACCACCAATGCGGAAAGGATAGCCAGGGCTACGAATGCAAAGATGATCTCCACCAGGTATTGCTTGGTCCATGCCTGGATGAAGGAGAAGGATCGACTGACACGGATGATGTCGTTGGCATCAGTGCGAACCGCTACATAGACCAAGGTTTCCCCGATATGGGAGGAAGAACGGATACTCATTCCGATTCCTTGTGCAAAAGCCTGTTTGACTTCTTCCCGGTAGCGGTGGTTGTCCAGTGCATCAAGGTTTACCGCACTATCATAGCTTACCTCGCCGTTTTCCCGGATATTGGTGATCCTGACGGAAAAAGCTTGTGCGTAGGCGGCAAGTTCGGATTGGGTCAATTGCTTGTCACGCAAATAGGAAGCATGGTTGATGAGCCGGTTCTCCTCCTGTTTGATCTCAAAGTTCCGGAAATTGAACAGAGAGAGCAATCCGCTCGACAAGAGGGCAAGGATGACAATGATGAGACTGGAGAGCAGCAAATTTGTTTTCAGTGAATGGCGTGTACGCACCTCGTTACTCCTTGTAGGTGTACCCGATTCCCCAGACCGTTTTGATCCGGGTTCCTATGCTTCCCAATTTCTTTCGGAGCGTAGCAATCTGCACATCAATGGAACGATCCGTGACAGGGTAATCGTTTCCTTTGACTCGGGTTATCATCTGGTTTCTGGTAAAAACTTGTTCGGGGTTTGAAGCAAGTAGATATAAGAGTGCGAATTCCGTGGCGGTCAATTCCACTTGCTCATCATCGATCAAGCACTGATGCTTGTTCAAATCCATGAACAATCCTGCTTGGTGGACTTGGCTGCTGGTCGGCTTTTCGGTGAAGCGGCGCAGTACCGCGCGTATCTTGCTTTTCAGTACGTTCATGCTGAATGGTTTGGTTAAATAATCGTCTGCTCCCAGCTCCAATGCAGTGATGATATCGCTTTCTTCACTTTTTGCAGACACCACGATGATCGGGACCTGCGATTCCAGAGAATAGCGGATCGCCTTGATGGTGGTCAGTCCATCCATGACCGGCATCATGATGTCGAGGATCACCAAATCCACTTCATGGGAGGAAAGAAGTTCCAAAGCCTTGCTGCCGTGCTCAGCTTCAAGCACGGTATATCCATTGTTGGAAAGGGCATAGCGTTCCAACTGCCGGATGTCCAGATCGTCTTCAACTACCAAGATAGTACTCATACACCAACGGTAGTATAGAGCACTGCCTTGAAGCAAGAGAGGGGGGAAGGAATTCACACTTTATTCATAGTTGGATAATAAAATCGGGACGCTCGAAAGCGTCCCGCCAGATATCTGCGCAGTAGCAACTGTGAATCAGTGGACTTTGACCATGATGGTCGCAAGCTCAGGGTTTTTCTCCAGGTTCTTCTTGAGATCCCGTTCCCTTCCCTTGTTTACATAATCCTTTTCCTCGAAGGAGTAATGGAAGTTGGTATGCACATCGTAGGTACCGTTCATCAAAGCGTAGGCATCTTCGGTCATCACCAGTTCCTCATCGGTGGGAATGACGAAAATCTTTACCTTGGAATCATCGGTGTTGATCTCGAATTCTCCGTTGCGGCTGAAGCAAACCTCATTCTTGTGCGCATCGAGCTTTGCGCCGATGGCTTCAAGACCTTCGCAGGAACCAAGTCGGATGTGACGCGCCATTTCTCCCACGCCTGCAGTGAATACAATCGCATCCAACGTACCGCCAAGCAGCGTGGCGTAACCGCCGATGTATTTCTTGATCCTCCGGCATTCCATGTCGATGGCAAGCTTGGCTTTCCTGTCCCCTTCCTGGCTGGCTTTCAGGACATCTCGACGGTCACTCTTGCCGCAAAGGCCGATCAAACCGCTTTTCTTGTTCAGTGCCGTATCCATCTCCTTGGCACTCATCCCGGTGTTTTCCATCATGTAGGGGATGATTGCAGGATCGATATCTCCGGATCGTGATCCCATGACCAACCCTTCAAGCGGGGTCAGCCCCATGGAGGTGTCGATGCATACGCCGTTTTTCACTGCACAGACGGAAGCTCCGTTGCCGATGTGGCAGATGATGACGTTGGTGTCCTTATTCTCCTTGCCGAGCAGTACCGCTGCACGTTTTGCGCAGTACAGATGGCTGGTTCCATGGAACCCGTAGCGTCGGACGTTGTACTTGGTGTACCATTCGTACGGGACGGCATACATGAAGGCTTCCTCGGGCATGGTCTGGTGCCAGGCAGTGTCAAGGATGATCGCCTGCGGAACATCGGGCATGGCCTTGCGTGCGGCTTCGATGCCCATGATGTTGGCCGGCATGTGCAGTGGTCCGAGGGGAATCACCTTCTTTAATTGCTCAATGACTTCATCGGTGACCAAAGCTGATTGCTTGAAGACCTCTCCGCCATGCAGCACCCGATGTCCGACCGCCCCGATTTCCGAGAGGTTCTTGATGACACCGTATTCATCGTCAAGAAGCATGCGTATGATCAACTCGATGGCTTCCTTGTGGGTGGGGGAGGAAAATTCTGCATGATATTCCTCCTTGCCGTTGGCTTTGTGTTCAATGGTCGAATATTCCAGGCCGATGCGTTCTACGACACCGACGGCAAGAATATCCTTGTTGGTCCAATCGTAGACTTGATACTTGGCAGACGAACTGCCACAGTTCAGGGTAAGAATTACCATGAAAGACTCCTATTCTTTGTAAAAATATGCGTGCGTAAAGATGGAGAAAGGCTCCACGTCATTAAACCACTATTGGTCGGAATAATCAACATGAAGCAAACTTCAATGAGCTAATTCTTATCCTATCATGAAGGTATTGGCTGTTCTGCTGCTCTGTGTGCAGGGTGTGCTTCTCTCTGCGCAATCAGCGTTGACCTTTGAGACTGCTGAAGGTCCTGTTTGGTACAGACTTTCCTCAACCGTCTCTGATGAAGACACTTGGATCAGCACTGACATTGCCTTGTTGCAGGATAAAACGTTGCACTTCACATTTGAGGATGCTTGGGTGGATATCGGAACCTTCCGGCTCAAAAAACTGCAAACTGAATTGGGCGAACGCTTTGTTTTTCTTCCCTCCGGCCGATGGTCAGGTTTGGAACTTTCCGGTGGGAGTTCAGCTTTCAGTGCATGGACCGGACCGGACGACCGATTTATGTTCCTGTCGACGTACGGCCGTCTGAGTCTTGGGTATCTCTCTACCCCGTTGCTTGCCGTGCAAACAATCTATACCCGTTGGGACCGATTGTCGCCGGGCCGGAGTCTTCTCTTCCGGTGGGAAGAATCGCGTCCAGCCTTTCATCTGGCCATCGATGGACTTTGGGGTGATTCGAGTGCCTTCAGACTCCATACGGCACTTTCCGTTCGGATCGGACCGTTTCTCGCTGAGACTGAGTGGGGTGGTCGGATATGGGAGCGCAGCGCGGGCTTCGGCGTGGAATATGAGGACGGTCGTTGGCAGGTCAGCAGCACCTATACCACCGCTTTGGGTAGTCGGCCGGCTTTTGCCGGTGAGAAGCAGCAAGCCCAATCCAAGTGGGAGTCCCATCTTCGGTATACAGGGGCGATCTCGTGGGAAATCCTCACTACGTGGACCAAATCTGATGCAAAGCAGACCTTCAATGGTGCAATCACCGCCTCGTTTGACTCGGTTGAGATAGGGTTGAGGACGATAGCCGGAAAATTAGCTTTGGTGTGTGCGACCAAGCAAGCGCATCTTACCTGGGGAAAAGATGAGCTGAGCGGTACGATCTTTCTGGGAAAGCCGAATTTTCAGGTACGGTTGACCATGCGAAAAGGGAAAACCCCTTCCTTGGCATATCGCTATACCCTCACCACCGGCCGAGATACCTGATCTCCTCTTCCAGACTGATTTTTGTATGTGCAAAGACTTGCGCTTTGATGTAATCGATGAGCAGTTTCACATCGGTGCTGGTCGCCTTGCCGTTGGAGTTGATGATCATATTGGCATGCCGATTGGAGACTTGAGCGCCCCCGACCGTGTATCCTTTGAGGTTGAGACTGTCGATCAGGGAACCGGCATGCTGTCCTTGTGGATTCTTGAAGATGCATCCGATGCTCGGATTATCATATTGGCCGCTTTTCTTTCGTTCCTTCTTCGCCCCATCCTTACGCTTGCGGGCTTCGCTGGTCTGCAAAGTCGGCAGCAGGCGGAATCCCGCCTCATAGATGATGACGTCGTCCCGATCAGAAAAAGGCGAATGGCGGTAGGTGAACTCATCCAGATGGGTTTGCATCCGATGCAACTTGCCGTCAAAGGTCATATAGTCCACATAATAGAGTACATCGGCTATCTGGACCTTGTTCGCACCGCTGTTGCCTCTGATGGCTCCTCCCACGGTTCCCGGAATTCCTCCCAAGAGCTCCAGGCCGGAGAGTCCGTCCTCTATGGCAAGATCGATGGCCTTGTCCAAGGCGAGGCCGCAACGCACGCAGAACATTTCTCCCTGCACATGACGACGGGTCAGATGGCTGCACAGGATGGTGAGGCCGGCGATGCCGTCATCGCTGATTAGGCTGTTGGTTCCACCCCCTAGGACGGTGACCGGCAGGTTCTGCTCGGTTGCAAAGGCAAGCAGAGCCCTGAGTTCCTCGAAATTGGAAGGGTAGGCGGCAAGATCGGCTTTGCCGCCGGTTCTGATACCGCTGTGAGTGCTCAGGTCAAGATGCCTGATGAGCAGTTGGTCAAGGTTGATTTTTTCATCACTATTGCGTACATTGGTAGGCATGGAGACATCTTACCCCCTTTTTCTGGGGTGGGCAACCTAAAGGAGCGCTCAATGCCTGTCCTTCTCTATAATACAATGAGCAGAAAGCTGGAAGTGTTCCAGCCGATCCATGATACTGAAGTAGGTTTGTATTCTTGCGGGCCTACTGTCTATAACTATGCCCATATCGGCAATCTCCGGACGTTCTTGTTTGAGGATCTCCTTAAGCGAACGCTGCTGCTCAGCGGGTTTTCCGTCAACCATGTGATGAACATCACTGATGTCGGCCATTTGACCGGTGACGGGGATGACGGGGAAGACAAGCTGGAGCGAATGGCACAAAAGACGCATGAGAGCGTCTGGGAAATCGCCCGGTTTTACATCGAGGCGTTCTTTAAGGATTATGATGCACTGAACATGATCCGGCCGAATGTTGTTTGCAAAGCCACCGACCATATCCAGCAGATGATCGACTTGATCAAACGCCTTGAGGCAGGTGGGCACACCTATGTCAGCGGAGGCAACGTATATTTCAGCATCGATTCCATCGATGATTACGGCAAACTGGCGCGGCTGAATCTGGATTCACTCAAAACCGCGGTTCGTGAGGAAGTCGAGGAAGACGGGAACAAGAAGAACAGCAAGGATTTTGTGCTTTGGTTCACCAAGAGCAAACACGGCCAACAGGCTATGATGTGGGACTCCCCATGGGGAAGAGGCTTTCCGGGCTGGCACATCGAATGTTCGGCTATGAGCATGCATTATCTGGGCGAGTCGTTTGATATCCATTGCGGCGGTATCGATGCAATTCCCGTGCACCATACGAATGAAATTGCCCAAAGCGAGGCCGCAACCGGCAAGAAATGGGTGAATTATTGGCTGCATGGTGAATTCCTGCTGGATGAGACGGGGAAGATGAGTAAGAGCAAAGGGGAGTTTTTAACCCTGGGCCTGCTCATCGACAAGGGATTCGACCCGATGGACTACCGGTATTTCTGCCTCGGTGGACATTACCGAAGCCAATTGAAGTTCAGCTTCGAGTCATTGGCTACCGCCCGGACGGCAAGGAAGAATGTATATGAGCGGATCCAGAATCTCCTTTCCCAGGGTGCGAAGCAGATCGAGCTCACCAGTACGGCAGCCTTGGCATACAAGGCAGCATTCCTTGAGCATATCCAGAATGATCTGGGCACCCCCCGCACCTTGGCCGACCTTTGGGGCGTCTTGAAGGATGAAGCGCTCGATCCCAGTGAAAAATACTCGCTCTGCCTCTTTTTTGACCGGATTTTCGGGCTTCGTCTTGACGGGATAGCCGCCGTGAGAGCGGAAGTTTTCCCCCAGGAGGCATTGGATTTGCTTGCTCGGCGCACAGAAGCCAAGCAGGCCAGGAACTGGCCGTTGGCTGATACACTTCGAGCCGAACTGGATGCTATGGGGTACCTTGTCAAAGACACACCTTCGGGGAGCTCTTTGGAAAAAAAGATGTAACTTGGTTACTGGTGAGTTGTTAACGTTATGGAAATACAGAGCAACGATGAGCGAGCGTTCAGGCAGGTATATGAGCAGGTATTCCCGGTATTGATGCGCGTGGTGTATCACGTGACCAATAATCAGGATCTTGCTGAGGAAATCTGCCAGGAAGCTTTCATCAGGTTCTTTGACAAGGGGATGGAATTTGCCACGCTCGATGATGCCAAATATTGGTTGATCCGAGTGTCGAAGAATCTCGCCATCAACCAAGTGAAGCGCAAAGCCCGCGAAATGGGTATGGTGGAAAAGCTGAAGAAGCTGCCTTCCAACCATGCGAACACCAACGACGGGGCGCAGGTACTGGTGGAGAAGGAGACTCGCAAACTGGTACAGGATGCCATTGACCAGCTTCCTGAAAAATTCCGACTTGTCATTGTGATGAAAGAGTATACGGATATGGATTACAAGCAGATCGCTCAGGTGCTGCACATTTCCGAAAGTAACGTAAAGGTGCGGGTCTATCGGGCAAGAAAGATGCTCGAATCGATTCTCAGCCAGGAGTAGCAGATGTGTGTGGATGACGAATTGTTGAATACTTATCTGGACGGTGAGTTGCAGGAGCCGTGGAATACCCAGGTGCAGGAGCATATCGGGTATTGCAATGCCTGCCGACAGCGTCTTGAGCAATTACGCTCGTTGCATCAGAAGGTCAGTGATGCATCTCTGCCTATGAGTGACATCAAGGTTCGTCAGGATCGGGTGCTTGCCTATTTTGAAAAGAACCGATTTTCTTCCACCAACAAGAAATTGCATATTTTTCGCAAAAAGGTACAAGTAAGACTTGTTCCTGCATTGATTACCACCGCGGCAGCCTTTGTCGTGGTGTTCATCGGTGCCTTCATGGTATTCGGGACACAACCCCAGAGGGGACAGGAAATCCTTCCCGGGGTTGCAACTCCCATCGACAGTGCTCACATTCGGCAGGTAACCGATGTTCAGAAACCTTCCCTCGACATGTTCAGTTTGGAGCAGATTGTCCAGCATCTCGACGCAATGGGGTATGCGGTGAAGCTGGAAGTGAAGGCGGTAACTCCTCTCGAATAAGAGATAATTCCTCTCGCTCTCATGTTGGAAGGCTCTGCATTCACTTGTAGAGCCTTTCCTATTTTGCTACTATGGAGGGACTCTTTTTTTCGTGCAGGAGGCATATTGTGAAGGCAGTCGAGTTGCCAAAGGCCTATGATCCCAAGGAGTTTGAGGATCGCATTTATCAAGCATGGTTGGATACAGGAATGTTCAAGCCCCGTGAGGGCAAAGCTTCTCCTTTTACTGTAGTCATGCCTCCTCCAAACGTAACCGGGATCCTGCATATGGGACATGCCTTGAACAATGGGCTTCAGGATGTGCTTACCCGCTATTATAGGATGAGCGGAAGACCGACCTTGTGGGTTCCCGGAACCGACCATGCCGGTATCGCCACCCAGAATGTAGTGGAACGCCAGTTGGCGAAGGAAGGACTTCGCCGCCAGGACCTGGGTCGTGACCGGTTTTTGGAGCGTACGTGGCAGGTCAAGGAAAAACATCACGACATCATCAAGCAGCAATTGCAGAAGATCGGTTGCAGTTGTGATTGGGACCATGAACGATTCACCATGGACGAGGGGCTGAGCCGTGCGGTACGGGAAAGTTTCGTCACCTTGTATGAACGCAACCTGATCTACAAAGGTGAATATCTAGTCAATTATTGTCCGAAATGCGGGACGGCTTTGGCCGATGATGAAGTGGAGTATCAAGAGCTCAGCGGCTTTCTGTATGACGTCCGCTACCCTTATAGTGATGGCAGCGGGTATATCACCGTTGCAACAACTCGACCTGAGACGATGTTCGGCGACGTCGCGGTGGCGGTGCATCCGGATGACGAGCGCTACACCCATCTTGTCGGCAAGCTGCTCGACCTTCCGCTTACCGATCGTAAGATTCCCATCATTGCAGACAGTTTCGTCGATATGACCTTCGGAACCGGCATGGTGAAGATTACCCCAGCCCATGATCCGAATGACTGGCAGTGCGGGATGCGGCATAATCTGGAAAAGCGGAATATGCTCAATCCTGACGGAACGCTCAATGAACAGTGTCCTGAGAAATACCGAGGCTTGAGTGCCCTCGACGGCCGCAGTGCGGTGGTCGCCGATCTGAAGGAGCAGGGATATTTAGTCAAGGAAGTGGCGCACAACCATGACGTCGGCCACTGTTACCGCTGCCATACCGTCATTGAACCGTATCTTTCCAACCAATGGTTCGTTCGGATGCAGGGGATGGCGGAAAAAGCCCTGCAGGCTTGGAAAGACGAAAAAATCCAGTTTTATCCCAAACGTTGGGAAAACACCTACATCCATTGGCTTGAGAACATCCATGACTGGTGCATCAGCCGGCAACTGTGGTGGGGCCATCGCATCCCGGTCTGGGAATGCCAGGATTGTCATGAGATACTGGTCCTTCGGGAAGACCCCACGGTATGTCCGAAATGCGGTTCCTCCCACCTTGAACAAGAAACCGATGTACTTGATACCTGGTTCAGTTCCTGGCTTTGGCCCTTCAGCACCCTGGGTTGGCCGGAGAAGACCCCTGACCTCGCAACCTACTTCCCTACCAATACCTTGGTCACAGGATACGACATTATTTTCTTCTGGGTATCCCGAATGATCATGGCATCGTTGGAGTTCCTTGGGGAAGTACCGTTCCGTGACATCTACATCACCGGTTTGGTGCGTGACAAGCAAGGCCGAAAGATGAGCAAGAGCCTTGGAAACGGCATCGATCCGCTTGAGGTGGTCGACCAATATGGCGCCGACGCCATGAAGTTCACCCTCTGCTATATGGCTACCCAGGGTCAGGATATCCTCATTGACATGGATTCCTTCAAGTTGGGTTCCCGGTTTGCGAACAAGGTATGGAATGCTGCCCGGTTCCTGCTCATGAACCTTGAAGGTGCCGAGTTGCTCGATCTTTCTTCGTTGCAGCTGACCACCATGGACAAATGGATTTACCACCAGCTCAATGAGTCCAGCAAAAAACTCAAAACCGCGATGGAAAACTACAAGTTCAATGATGGGGCACAGGCCATCTATGATTTCTTCTGGAATGATTTCTGTGACTGGTACATTGAGAGCGCCAAGCAGGGGCTGTACAGTGAACGATCGGATGAAAAGAATCGGCAGATAACCCTGTTGCTTGACTTGCTTGCCGAGTCGATGCGGCTCATGCATCCGTTCGCTTCCTTCATCAGTGAGGAAATCTATCAAAAGCTTCCCAATGTGCAGGACCAGTTGATCAACAGTCCGTATCCCGTATATCGCGATGATCGTTCGCATGCCGATGAGGCCGCGTTGGTTGATCGGATGCAGGAAGCGGTCACCGCCCTCCGGGCCTTGCGTTCGGATCTGGGAATTCCCATCGAACGAAAGATACGGGCGGTCATCAAATGTGACGCCGACTTCCCGGCACTCGATTTCTTCGAGCAACAGAAAGGGTTGATCGCTTCCTTTGTCGGCGCATCCTCCCTCGAGGTGGACGGTACCGATGCCTTGGATGTCGACGGTGCATTCCCTGTAGCGGGAACCGGGTATGAGATCTTTGTGTTTGTCCGTGAGGCAATCGATGTGGAGAAAGAAATCGCCAAGATGCAAGCGGAATTGGTGAAGAACCACAAGAGTCTTGAAGGAGTACTTGCCAAGCTTTCAAATGAGAAGTTCCTGGCCAATGCGAAAGCGGAGGCGATAGAGAAGGAGCAAGGGAAGAAAGCCGAATTCGAGGAGAAAATCGAAAAGGGCGAGAAACATCTTGCCTTGTTGAAGACATTCCTGTAACCGTGTAAAAGGCGCTCTCGACGAGGGCGTCTTTTTTATGTTAAGCAAAGAAATACGAACGTCTATCAGGATCATAGACGTCATATTTCCCGAGGATCAAGAGTTCCTCGGATGAAGCGAGCAGAGACAGGATGCAGCATCCATAGAGAAAAACACCGGATCCAAATCCAAGCATGACCAGGGGAAAACACAGCAGTATGCAAATGCCGGTGCATTTGTTTGCAATAGTATGGATGCTCATCCAATGGTGGGTTTTGCGACGGGTCAGCAGCAACACAATGCACCGAAGCACCACAACCGATGCAACGATGGGTATTCCGAATGGAATCGATAGAAGTTTTGGTAGGGTAAGGATGGTAAGCACCAAAAAGAGGACGGCATCGCCGAGACTGTCGAGCATGCTGCCCAGCATGGATGTACAGTGCCAACGACGTGCCAGCATCCCGTCCAGTACATCACTGGTTACGGCACTGAAATAGAAGGCAAGAAACCATCCTTTGTGGGAGGATACAGCCAACAAAGACAAGCTGAAAAATATTCTCAGCAATGACAGCATGTTTGGAAGAGAAGTTTTGTTGTGCATAAAAGAAGGGCGTCCTTCACAGGACGCCAGAAATGAAGGAAAGGAGCGGCTATTCTCCCTTCTCCTCCTGAATTTCCTTTCTGCGTTCCTTACAAAGTTTGGCGATCTCTGCCAGTGCCTTGCGGGCCCGAGCGGCCGAAACCTTTACGCCTTTTTCAGTGAACTTCTGGTTCTCTGCCAAATAGGCCTCATACTGCATGACGATCTGCTCGTGAATAGTCATTGAATCCTCCATGTGTCTAGGTTACTTAATTCTATCACGGTTTTACGCCTATGCAAGGGAAAAACCTGTAATTAACGCTGTAAATGCAAGGTTTTTACGAGAGAATCCGGCCTTTCCATGCAAAACCCCTTCCACTTTTGCGAATATGGTAACCATGGAGATACATCGCCACCACCAAAAGTATGGTTACCAAGCCCAACCGTCCGCATTTCTTGGAGAATCCGAAATAGGAGGCGGCACGTGCCCAGGAAGAGAACAACAACACGCTTCCCAGGAGAGTGAAGAGAAAGGGAAGTGAATAACTGTGTGCATTTCCCAGGGTAAGAAAGACGGCATACACCACGGCGATGATCGGGGAAGAGGATAAAAGCAGAAGCACTCCAACGATTGCCAGTATTAGGACAAACCCGATCAAACCCTGTTTCACCACCCCATTGATCGATCGTTCAAGGCCATGCCATGCTTGGCCGAAAGAAGAGAACATCTCGCAGGAGACATGGTCCTTCAGCGGAGCGAAAACCTGTTTGAACCCATTTCTTGCACAAAGACGGGCAAGCCCTACGTCGTCACAGATCTCGGTCTTCAGGGAAATGAATCCACCGAACGCTTCCAGCGCCTCCCGCTTGACGAGAAGATATTGGCCGATGGCCATGGCGAATATGGGAAACTGCCAACGTTCCTGGAATCGAAACGGGACAAAGAGGGTAGGATTGAAGAGCATGGCGCTCACCAGCATTTCAATACCGAGTGTTTTTGCCTGTTGTCTGGGGTATCCGCTGAGCATCGAAGCTTGGGTTTTCTCCAGGATTCCCAATCCATAGGAAACCGAGGAAGGTTCATGCACGGTATCCGCGTCGGTAAACAAGACGAACTTCCCGTTACTCGCCTCAAAGAGTTGCTGCATGGCGTATATTTTGCCGCCCCAACCTGGTTGCAGGCTTTTGCCGGTGATCAGGCGGATCCGAGCATCCTCTTTCTGCAGGTTCCGTACGATGGTTGCAGTGTGGTCGGTGGAATTGTCATCAAGCACAAGGATTTCAAGATTTGCGTAGGATTGCTGCATCAAGGAACGGACACAGCGTTCTATCATTGCCTCTTCATTGCGTGCAGGTACGGCGATGGTGACCAAGGTGCTTTGGTCGTGAGTTTCATTATGCTCAGCGAGTTTGGAAAGGTAGGTCCGGTTGCTGGCAAACAACCAGAACGACCATAATCCAATACCGAATATAATGCAGGAAAGCACAAGATTCATAGATGTTCCTCAACGGTTTTGAGATACGTGTCCAGATTGGGATCGAATCCGTACAGTACCTTGGCTGCAAGCAGGTACCCTTGGGCAGTTTGCCATTGCTTTCGTTTCATGCTCAAATAACCAAGGCTCGAATAAAGATTGGCTTTGTCCCACGTGTTCAATTGCTGGCTTTGTTCGAGAAGAGACAGCAACAACGACTGGGCGCCGTCCAAATCCCGTCCTGCGAAGGCTGGGGCGTAGAGCATACTGTTGGCTTTCATCAGGATTGCGGAAACCTGGAGGGGGAATTGACGGTATGCTCTGGATAACGCAGCGTTGCTGTTGATTCCCTTCCCCAGATTCTTGGGATTGACCAAGTACCAGATGGAATCAATTTCTGCAGACAGAATGAGCGAAAAGAATTGCTGATCTTTCACCAAAGGCAGCAGAACCTCTGCTTCTGTAAGCAATGAACGGGCACGTTCCAGATTCTTCGGGATCAGTTCGGTATAGAGGCGGGCGAGCATGGTGGCACTGCGTATTTGCAGTACTGCATCCGCAATGTCACCGGATTCGGTCTTGCGCATCGTCTGACGGAGTTGCTCTGCTTTCACGGCATCCCCTGTACTCCGTACCGCATCGACAAAGGCGACAAACTCAGGTGATTCCCCAAGAAAGGAAAAGTCATCCATCAGAGGAGTTGCACATACGCTTTGGGCAACCAGAAACGTGGTTGCAAGTACCAGAAGAAGACTGCGCATATGTTATTTAACCATGGTTTCCCGCCGAATGATATAGCCTTCGGCGATGTCCTTGTCAGTTTTCAGAAACTGAACCTTGCCATGGTCGGCTTGTTCGATCGGCTCAAATTGTTCATTCAGCAGGACGAAGTGCTCATCCTCGATCTTTACCTCATCAGAACCGATATATTCCAAACGCATTCCTGTCCTCACTTGGTTTTTCAGATCCAAGGCATACGTGTTTTCAGCGACTGGTTTGCCGATGAATCCACAGAACAGGTACTCGCGGATATAGCCTTGTGAGGTACTCTTGTCGATCGATTCCCCCATAACCGGATCGATGTTCCCATGCCCGAAGAAGAAACCGGTGGAATATTCCCGGTGGCTGATGTTGAACAGGTCCTCCCGGTAGGAAAGCCAATCGGGATCCGCATCAAGGGCTTTGCGATACGCACGGGTGACCACCGCAACATAATAGCTGCTCTTCATGCGGCCTTCAATCTTCAGGGAATCAACCCCGCTCTCTTTCAGCTCTGCAAGATGATCGATCATGCACAGATCCTTGGAAGAGAGAATGGTTGTATAGCCATCCTGTTCTGCGATGGGGTAGTACACTCCTGTGCGCTGTTCCTCTTGCAGGGCCAGTCCTCCGCTGGCGAGCACCGATTGCAAGGCTTCGCTTCCCATAAGCTGATAATTCCAACGGCAGGTATGGCTGCAATCCCCTTGGTTGGCACTGCGTCCGGCCAGATGGCTTGAAAGCAGGCAACGGCCTGAGTAGGCCATGCACATGGCTCCATGGACGAACACCTCAAGCTCCAATCCCGGATTTGCATCCTTGATGCGCCGAATGTCCTCCAGAGGTGTCTCGCGGCCCAGGATCACTCGGCTGAAGCCCAGTTTCCGGTACATCGAGGCACTGCTGGAATTCGTGCAACTGGCTTGGGTGGACAAATGGAGCTCCACCGAATCCCCGAATGCATCCTGAAGAATCGGTACCAAGCCCAGGTCGCTGATGATGAAGGCATCGAAGGGCCAGGTCTTGATTATGGGAAGCTGTTCTTTTAGACGGGCAAGCGAGTGCTCGTCGAAGAGCATGTTCATTGTGCAATACAGACGTTTCCCGGTAGCTTGCTTGAGCTGTGCCACTTCCTGCCAATCCGCTTGGGTGAAGTTCTTGGCATTCTTGCGCAGCGAGAAGTCGGACAAGCCCATATACGCTGCGTCAGCCCCATAGGAGAAGGCAAGACGCAGCTTTTCAAGATTTCCAGCCGGACTGAGCAACTCAATGCTCACGGAGAGCCTCCCGAACCGCCTGGGCGACAGATGCACTGATGGATGCGATCTCGTTGATGTTGCTTTGATTGGCCTCAACCTTGATCGGAGCCATAACCTCGCGCTTATCATCGTCGGGGAACGCATACCCGAGCACTTGTTCAATCTGCCCGACCAGATGGAAGGTAATTCCCTCCTTCACCGAGTCCTCCAGCTTATCCAAGTCACGCTTGTTGTACTGCGGGATCAGGATGGTCTTGATCTTGTTCCTTCTGGCGGCAAGGACCTTCTCCTTCAATCCTCCGATGGGCATCACCTTGCCTTTGAGCGTAAGCTCTCCGGTCATTGCGAGGTTGGGAGCGATGGTCTGTCCGGTAACCAAGGAATAGAGCGCAACAGTCATGGTGATGCCTGCCGATGGACCGTCCTTGGGTGTCGCCCCTTCGGGAACATGCAGATGCACCGCGTTGTTGTCAAACCAACTTGGATCGATCTTATGTTCCTTTGCATGGGCTTTGACCCAGGTGTATGCGATACTTACCGATTCCTGCATGACCTCACCAAGCTGTCCCGTCAATTTGATTTCTCCCTTGCCGGGGGTATTCTGGGCTTCGATGATCAGTGTGTCGCCACCCATGCTGGTCCATGCCAGACCGATGGCCATACCGGGCCGGTCGGCCTTCAGGATCTCATCCTCGACGAAGATGGGATCTCCGAGCATCTCATGCAACAGCTTCTCATCGATGGTGACAGGAACCTTGGTGGAAGGATCTTCGGTCAAAAGCAGCGCAACCTTGCGGTTGATCTTGTGCAGTGATTTCTCGAAGTTTCGCACACCTGCTTCCCGGGCGTACTCATCGGCGATCTTGCGGAGAATGGCGGGGGTGTACTTGATTTCCGATTTGCTCAACCCATGCTTCTCCAAGGACTTGGGGACCAGGTATTTCTTTCCGATGGCCAGTTTCTCGTCACTGGTATACCCGCTGAGCTGGATGATCTCCATACGGTCGAGCAAGGGACGCGGAATGGTCTCAAGCGTATTCGCCGTACAGATGAACAGCACCTCGCTTACATCGAAGGGAATGTCCAGATAGGTATCCCGGAACGACGTATTCTGTTCAGGATCAAGGACTTCCAGTAACGCACTTGCCGGATCGCCTTGATAGGATACACCCATCTTGTCAATCTCATCGATCAGGAAGACCGGGTTCTTGACCTTGGTAATCCTCAGTCCTTGGACGATCTTGCCGGGCATTGCCCCGATGTAGGTTCTCCGATGGCCCTTGATCTCGCTTTCATCATTCATGCCGCCTACGGAGAAACGGAAGTACTGTTTCTTCAGGGCACGTGCAATCGATACCCCGACGCTGGTTTTCCCGACTCCCGGAGGGCCTACCAGACAGATGATGGAACCTTTTGTATCCTGCTTCTTCTTTCGAACGGCAAGGAATTCAAGAATGCGGTCCTTCACATCCTTCATCCCGTAATGATCATGTTCAAGGATCTTTCGGGCGCTTTCGATACTGAAGTTCTCGGGTTTCGGCTCCTTCCAAGGCAGATCACTGATGATCTCCAAATAGGTCCGGCTGATCGAGTATTCGGGACTTGACGGATCCATGGCCTCAAGCCTGCTCATTTCCCGATCGACGGTTTCCTGTGCTTCAGCAGTCAACGGGAGGTTTTTGAACTTGTTCTTCAAGCGGTTGATCAACTCCACTTTCGGGTTGGTGGTCAAGCCCAGTTCCTGTTGAATCGACTTCAATTCTTCGCGCAGGAAATACTCGCGCTGGTTCTTCTCGATTTTCTGGTTCACCCGAGCCTGGATCTTCGCCTGTACTTGGGCGATGTTTTGCTCGTTTTTGATGAAGACCAGTACTTTTTCGATGCGCTTACGGACTACCAGCGTTTCCAGGATGTCCTGTTGCTGTTTCCGTTCCACATTCAAAATACTGGCGATGAAATCAGCCAGCTTGCCCGGATGGTCGATGTTGACCATGTTCAGGCGCATCTCCTCACTGAAGAGCTGGTTGTTCTTGGTGAGCAGCTTCATTTCGGAAAGCAGGAGCCTGGTCCATGCGCGCAATTCCTCCTGCTCATCCTCGATGTCCTCAAGATATTCCACTTCTGCGACCAGATACGGGCCGCTGGGATAATATTGTTTGGTCTCAAACCGCTTCAACGTGGAGATGAAGATGCTGATACCCCCGTCAGGGAGTTTGATTTTCTTGACAATCTTGGCAACAGTTCCAACGGAAAAGAGATTTTCCGCAGAGTATTCCTCGGAATCGGTTTCTTCCTTGACCAAAAGCAAACCAAGAAAGCCACCGTGTTTGATGGCCTGATTGACGATTTCGACATCCTGGTTGTCGGTTATCATCAAAGGAGTAAACAGCCCGGGGAACACAGGGTTTCCGGTAACCGGGAGTATAAACAAATTATTGGGAAGCAGTTGCTCGATCGGCATCAGTTCCTGTTCTGACATAGCGCCTCCATATAGCAAATACATTCGGACATGTAGAGTACATGTCCGAACTAAAGGTAATCAAACTTCTTCCCAAAGGAAAGTGGCTATTTCTCTTTGGAAAGCCAACGGACTCCAAGATAGCAGAAAGGGGTATCGAGCAGGGCGAAAACCACCTTGAACAGCCAATAGGGAATGATCAGGCTGAACACAAAGGAAGCGGTGAACATCGGGGTGCTGTGATAAAAGGCGATGAACATGAAGATCACAGTATCAATGAACTGACTGGTCATCGTACTGAGGTTGTTTCTCAGCCACAACTTCCTGCCTTGGTTGATTTTCTTGAATTTCATGAAGATCGAGATATCCACACTCTGACTAATGGCGAAGCTGATCAGCGAGGCGAAGCTCATACGCATGCTCATACCAAAAATCTGCTTGTACTGCTCCTGCAGGCCCCAGCTGGGAAACGGTTTCACCTGGACGAAGATGGCAGTCACGACGAAGAGGATGATCAACATGATGACTGACAAGCGTACAAAGAGATTGGCATGATAATCGCCTTTCACTTCTCCGACGATATCGGTAACCAAAAAGAGTACGGGCATGAAGAAAATGCCGACCGAAACTCTGACACCAACCAAGCTGATGATCTTGCTTCCTACGGTGTTGACCAAAATCATGCCGGTGATATAGAGCGCGAAAAGGAACATTTCCTTTACGTCCACATTCGTTGTTTGTTTATCCATGGTGTCCTCACTTGGCGCAAGTGTATCGAAAAGGGTGAGAGGGGTCAAATACCTAGGAAAAAGATGGTTTGCTTGTGAAACCGCCCCGGATTTGGTATATCTGGAGGAATGGGAGGCATAACATGAGGCTGAAGGGCAAAACCGTGGTGATAACGGGAGGAAACAAAGGAATTGGAAAAGCAATTGCCTATCGTTTTGCATCGGAAGGTGCTCGCATTGCATTCTTGGCTCGCCGCCCCATTGTGGAAATCCTTGCTGATATGCATTCGAGAGGCTTTGATGCGATAGCAATCCAAACCCGTATCACCAGCTATGTCAGTGTTGAGAAGGCTATCAAATCCATTATTGAACAATGGGGTACCATAGATATATTGGTTAACAACGCAGCAAGTTTTTCCCGTGAACCTATGCTGGAGATGACACTCGAAGCGTGGCATCAGGTGCTTGATATCAATTTGAATGCAGCTTTTTATTGTAGTAAGGCTATCCTTCCCTATTTGGTGAAAAATAAAAACGGGGTTATTCTCAACATTTCATCGGTAACTGCAAAGTGCGGCGATAATGAGGCGGCTCCAATCTATACTACCTCAAAGGGAGCCCTGACAACGTTGACCAAATCATTGGCCCGTCAACTTGCACCCTATAATATTCGGGTGAATGCTGTCGCCCCGCATGCCATCGTTACTCAGATGGGTAGCGAATGGACTGAGGATAAGCGAAAGCAGGTGGTGTCTTCCATCCCCTTGGGCAGGATGGGTGAACCGGAGGAAGTGGCCTCCACCGCCTTGTTCCTCGTCTCTGATGAGGCTTCATTTATCACCGGGGAGACCATCAATGTAAACGGCGGGTATTTGATGGATTGAGCAGACCCTGCACTTAGAGCGTTCGCATCCAGTGCATGAGCTTCGTATAGTCTGTTTCCGCTTGGTCAAAGAGGATCAGTCTTCCCAATACAAAGCCCGCAACCCCTTTGGCACTCAGGCGTTTCATGACTTCCTCATTCACTCCTCCATCGATTACCAGTGGGAAACCCCATTCTTTCTGTTCTTCGATGGCTTGGTCTATCTTGCCTTCCATCCATGGCAGGAAGAGCTGTCCGCAAAACCCTGGGTTGACGGTCATCAGCATCAAGTAGTCGATGAGTGGATACAAAGCTCTGATGGATTCAAGCGAGGTGCCCGGATTGATGACAATCCCCGCCTTTTTGCCCAGATCCTTGATTTTCTGCAAGGTGAAAGCGGGTTGCGAATCTGCTTCCGGATGAATATAGATGATATCAATACCAAGATCTGCCATCCGATCCACATATCGGACAGGATTGTTTACCATCATGTGGACATCAAGGAGTTTGTCTGTATTCCTTCGAACCAACGACATCTCCGACAAACTCATGCCGAAATTGGGGACAAAGCTTCCATCCATCAAATCCAGATGGAAGATATCCGTACCGGCAGCGTCCAAGCGGAGAATTTGATCCTTGAGATCTTCTGCATCCAGATTCATAATGGAAGGGCATAAGAGTTTTTTCATACGTGTACTTCCTCGTTGATTACAATACTCCAGCCTCTAGCAACGCTTTTTTGAGCAATTCCTTGTTTTCCTGACTCATCGGTCCGACCGGAGCGAAGCATGGGCCGGCATCAATGCCCAATAATTCAAGGCTTTCCTTGAGAATGGTCGGGTAGGATCCAAGATTGAATGCCATTCTGACCGGTGCAATCTTGTATTGTGCCTCAAGCGATCCCTGCACATCATTTTGGACATATTTGTCATAGATATCGGCAAGCAGGCGAGGGGCGATGTTGGCGCATGCGGTAATGGCTCCATGCCCTCCATAACACAGGCATGCATGGATAAGCGTATCCCGTCCGCTCAATACATAAAACGGTTTGTCGTTCTGATAGGTATTGCGGATATATTCGCTGGTGAGGGTGAAGTCTCCACTCGAATCCTTGATACCCACGATGTTCTTGATTTTTGAGAGTTTCACTGCGGTATCCACACTGATGTTTACATTTGTCTTTCCCACATTGTTGTACAAGAGCACCGGCAGACTGGTCGACGAAGCGATATCTGCATAATGCTGATACAATTCCTTCTGTGTGACGCTGATGAACATGGGGGTCAATACGCTGATGGCATCAGCCTTGACTTCCTCTGCAAGGGTTGCGTATTCGATCGCTTCTTTTGTCGTGATGCCGTTCACCCCAGCGTAAATCGGAATTCTTCCTGCCGCCTCGTCGATGCATATTTCAAATGCTTCTTTCCGTTGTTCCTTGGAAAATCCATAGAATTCACCGGAAGTCCCGACCACGAACAAGCCATGCACCCCTCCGTCGATCAGGTACCTCACCAACTTTCGAAGACTTTTTTCGTGCACCTGGTAGTTTTCCGTCAACGGTGTAACCATAGCAGCAATAATTCCCTTTGCTTCAAAACTCATTGTATTTACTCCTTCTTCATCCTATTTCACTGGAGAAATTCTTGTGTTTTTTGTGACTCGTACGCTTTGAACAATGTCGTTTTCCGAATCTGTTCAATGATGGAGGCTTCTTCTTCGGTCAAGTTGTCGTCTTGCAGTACCGATGCAGCATCCTGTAGGTGGGAAGGTTTTCCCGTTCCGTAGATAATGGTTGAGACTTCGTGATGAGCATAAATCCATTTCAACGCTGCATGAGAGACGAGCGATTTGTCGGTAATCCCTGCTTCTGCGGCCATTTCAAAGAGTGCTCCTTTCATGAAAGCCTCTCGTGCAATGACCCCAAGTCCGTGACGATTTGCTTCAGCCAGGACCCGTGTGGAAGCACAGTGATCAGCAAAATTGAAATTGACGTAGACCACGTCAAAGGCTTCTGATGCTATCTGGGCAAGATACGTACTCTCACCGCTGAATGTATCTGCACAGGCAAATCGGACAAGGCCTTCTTTTTTAAGCCGAGAAACATTGAAGGCTATTTTCTGCAGGTACTCAGGATCATGTTCCAAGGCCGATTTCATGAAAGCAAGATTAAAGAAATCAATCGAGTCTCGTTGCATGAGTTGGACGATGCGAATGGCTTCTGCACGCAGGGTTTGGAAATCAGCCATTTTCCTATTGTTTTCGTCATAGGTATAGACGAACCCTTCCGGACGAGTCTGAATGTACACCGGATAGGGTGGAGGAAGCTCCCTGAAGTTTCGTCCCAACGCTTCTTTCTCCGAATCGTGGGTGACATCATAGAAATTGATTCCAAGATCATAGGAGGCTTTGATGAGTTCTTTTCTTTGTTCCCCGCCGAACCCCGGGAAAATATATCCTGGGGTGATGGCCTTTGCAAAGTCTTCATTGAAACCTCTTGATTTATGATTGGCCAGATATTCATGACCTCCCATAGATAGCATGGAGACATCAATACCGGTGTTTCCGAGTCGGGCGTATTTCATGGATTTGCCTCCTTATGCGACACCATAGAGTAGGTTGGGAAGGAATAGGATGATATTGGGGATGAGCAGCAACACCGCCCCTACGAGAATAACGACAATAAAGAATGGAATGCTTTCCTTCAGATATTCACTCATCGGGACATTCAGGATTCCGTTGACGATGTACATGGCGATGCCTACCGGCGGGGTAAGGATACCCATCGTCACGATGATGCTGGTGACCACCCCAAACAACACAGGATCGATGCCGACTACACGGATGATGGGCATCAGGATCGGGGTGAGCAACAGAATGACGATCGAGCCATCCATGAACATGCCGAAGATGACATACAAGAAAAAGATGATCGCCATGACCACGAATTGGCTGGTGGTAAAACCGGTGATGAGCGTCGTCAACTTTTGGGGAATCTGATCCATCGGTATGCCATAGGCAAAAATGGCACTCATGGAAATCATGAACATGATCGCCCCTATATCCCTGATCGCTTCCTTAAGCGTAACCAAAAGGGATTGGATGGTCATTTCCTTATAGATGAAGAATCCTACGAACAACGCATAAATACATGCGAAGGCTCCGACCTCAGAAGGGGTGAATAATCCAAGTCTGAGGCTTCCGATCAATACAATCGGAAATATCAAGGCCCATATGGTATCCTTCAGTGAGGTGGCGATTTCTTTCAGCGAAGCCCGGGTTTCCCTTGCTTTGGGGAAATTCCTGATGCGTGCAGTGATGGCGACCGTAATCATGAATGCAGTCATCATGATCAGTCCGCTCATGATCCCTGCGGTGAACAATCGTCCGATGGACACTTCGCCGACGGTACCATAGAGGATCATGCCGACTCCCGGGGGAATGGTCGAAGTAATCAAGCTGGTAAATCCGATGACCACAGCCGTATATCCTCTTGGATACTTCTGGTTGAGCATCTCCGGACCCAGAATTCTTGCTTCCATTGCAGCATCCGCATTGGATGAACCTGAGCACCCCCCCATCAGTGTGCTGAGCACAACACTTACCTGTGCCATTCCTCCGCGCATGTGTCCAGCCAATTGCATGGATAGTTTGATCAGGCGATTGGTAATCCCGGAACTATTCATCAGGCTGCCCGCAAAAATGAACAAGGGAACCGCAAGCAACGTAACGCTTTGTGTCTGGGAAATGGGGAGTTGTACAATGGTAGCCAAAGGTAGCTCGGGGTGTTGAATAAAGTAAAACACTCCGGAAATGCCAAGGGAGAATCCCACCGGGATTCCGAAGAACAACAGCAGAAGAAAGACAACCAGTACCAAAATCATAATTTACCTCATTTTTTTGGGATAGGGGAGCCTGAGTATTCCTATTTCTGTTTGAGCAGCGCCCGTATTTTCAAAATGGTGGTGATCATCATGAACACCGAAGGGATGGGAATACTCAACGTTGCCCAGGTGTAACTGAGGAACGGAATTCCTTGGAAGGTTCGATTTCTGGAGGTATAGGCCAATTTGAAGCCGTAATACACCATCAATCCCAGAAAAACCAACAGAATGCAATAGATGCAAAGTTGGAGTATCCTTTTGGCTTTTGGACCGAGAAATTGCTGAAAAAGATCCACATTGACCATTTTGTCATCACGCAAGGCCGTATCAGCCCCGATGTAGACCGACCAGGTGAACATGAGCAGTGCAAGGTCCAGACCCCAGTTGATGGGGAATCCGATGGTTCTCAGAATTGCCGCCAGGGTAAGCATTCCGACCGTTGTGAGCAGCAGCACGGCACCCACTGCAAGCTCAATCGAACAAAACTTTTCATACGCTTTCGCAATACGTTTCATGATTTTCCTCATTCAAGCAATCAGCCTGTATTGGTGCAATCAATACAGGCTGAGAGGTCAAACCCGATTACTTCCCTAATTCTGCATAGACTGCAGCTTTCGCATCAGCCAGACCCAACGAATCATAGGCCTTCTGCCCATTTGCAATAAATGCGTTCATGTCGAGCGCACTGTGCGGGATATAGGTCATTCCTTTGTCGATCATGAATTGGCGATCAGCTTCAGCATTCTTCAGGAGGATATTGGAGGCCACCAAGCCTGCCTTGTCACATTCCTCGACCAAAATCTTCTGGTAATCGGCGGGGAGCTTATTGAACCAAGCTGAACTCACCACCATTACGTTGAGCTGGAAGATGTGCTCGGTCTCAACAATGTATTTGGCTACTTCGTAGACTTTCAATTGCTTTGCGGCAGCATAGGGAAGCTCACATCCATCAACAACCTTGGTTTGGATGCCGTTGTACAAATCCCCATACGCCAAAGCCACAGCTTTGCATCCGAGTGAATTGACCGTCGCAAGCCACGCAGGAGCGTTTGCTGTACGAATCAGGCTGTTTCGCAATTCGGTTGGGCTTTTTCCCGGTTTATTGGTGAAAATATTGCGGAAGCCCTGCACCCAGGCATAGGATACGACTTTGATCTGATACTCTTTCTCAAGTTTGTCGATCCAGCCTTTGACGACCTTGGAGTCCAGAAGTTTCTCAACGTCATCGATTCCCGAAAGGAAGAACGGCATATAGAGAATGCCCCATTCCTTTACGTAGTTGCCCAGACGGGCAGGGTCGGTTTGCCAACCAACATTCGACCCAAGGCGGATCTGCTCCAGAACGTCCTCTTCCACTCCGAGTTGACCACTGGGGTACACCTCAATCTTCAGCTTTCCTCCTGTTCTCTCTGCAACGGCTTTCGACCATTCGAGATATTGTTTGTTGAAGGTGTCTTCCGGCGTAAGTACATGACCGAAACGAAGCACATACTCCTTACCTTGCTGTGTTTCTTCTGTTGCCTGCGCCATTAGGGGAAGCAACACCAAAGCAAGTACCACAAAAACCAACAGAAACTTTCTCATAAGCCCTCCTTTTGTATCACATAGGCTAGAACCTAGCCTAAACAAACCTCAGTCATAATACGTCGTCAGTGAAGCAACATAGGTATCAGCGAGTGCTTTGCAGGTATCGCTCAGATGCTTGTCCATAAGTTTTTCACATGCATCAGCATCGCGCCTTTCCAATGCATCGAGTATCTGCAGGTGATCTTGTCTGGATTGTTCCTCAATGGATGCCCGGTTTTTGGTCAAATTGCGGGTCAATTTCATCAAAGAAGATAATTTGTAGGTGAATTCCTTCAAGTATCGGTTGTCAGCAAGTTCAATGAGCAGGGCATGGACCTGGTTGCCCAACATGATGGCTTTGCTTCCCCCGTCTTTTTTGATGTCCAACGCAAGGAGCTGTTCACGCAATGATTGGATTTTCTGGTCGATATCCAGATTTTTTGCATAGCAGGCATATCGGGCGCAGGCGCTTTCTATGGCTCTGCGTGCATGGAAAATCTCGACCAGATCATCAAAGGAAAACTGACGGACTTGGTACCCCCTGTTGGTTTGCACGGTAATGAGTCCAAGGATGACAAGCTTATTCAGGATTTCTCGTATTGGTGTTCTGGAAAGGCCATATTCTGCACTGAGGTCCCGTTCAACAATCCATGATCCCGGTACCAGTTCTTCATTGAGGATTTTGCGTTGCAGGTCTTCCAATACATCATTCTTGGTCATTCTGTGTCCTTTGTAAGTATTCCAGTGGTATACCACTAGGATACCACAAGCTGCTGCTTTGTCAATCTTTTCATTGAGTCAAAAATTGAAGCTGTCCTATGGATGCATGAAACACTGGTTGCTTTGGGAAAAGTGCTTGTTGAACCCTGATAAAACTGTTGCATTTTGTTGCAATCATGGTATGATGAGGGAAGAGAACCTGAGTCTCTGTCTACAAGGAAGGAACCTGTATATGGATAGCAAGTTGATCGTCATTGCCATTGGTGGAAACTCTTTGATCGAGGATCCCAAACATGTCACTGTTGCAGCCCAATATGAAGCTGCCCGCAAGACCGCTGAGCACATCGCCAAGTTGGTCAAGGCTGGACATCGGGTGGTAATCGCCCATGGGAATGGACCGCAGGTCGGATTCATTCTGTTGCGTGCTGAATTCTCCCGCTCCATTCTTCATACCGTGCCGTTGGATAGCTGTGTGGCCGATACCCAAGGTGCCATCGGGTACCAACTGCAGATGGCTCTCCAGAATGAATTCACCAAAGTTGGGCTGAAGCCCAATGTGGCTACCGTAGTCACCCAGGTGGAAGTCAGTGACGATGATCCTTCATTCGGCAAACCCACCAAACCGATCGGGTCATTCATGACCAAGGAGGACGCAGCCTACCATATGGAACACGATGGATGGAATTGCGTCGAGGATGCCGGTCGCGGATATCGGAGAGTGGTCGCCAGTCCCAAACCGAAAGCCATCGTGGAACTTGAGACGATCAAGACCCTGGTGGACAACCAGGTGATCGTCATCGCCGGCGGCGGTGGAGGCATTCCCGTGGTTCGTGGCGAGGACGGCCAACTTTCCGGTCGTGAAGCGGTCATCGACAAGGATTTGGCTGCCGCGCTCATGGCCAAGCAACTGAATGCTGATTTGTTCGTCATCTCAACAGCGGTGGAAAAGGTATGCCTGAATTTCGGAAAGCCGGATCAGAAGACTCTGGATACCATCACGACCGCCGAAGCCGAACAATACATCGCTGAAGGGCATTTCGCCCCAGGTTCCATGCTCCCAAAGGTGCAGGCCATCGTTGATTTCGTCCGCTCCACCGGCAATGAGGGGTTGATCACCGACCCCAGCCACCTCTATGGAGCTCTGTACGAAGGAAAAGGAACGAAGATTGTCCGCTAAGAAGCCGTTGTTTCCCAATCGCCGCAGTGCCATCATCAGCATTGCGGCAATTTTCTTGATGATTTGCTTCGGTCTGTTTGCCATAGACCGAAACAACGTCAACAGGCTCACCAGCTATCAGCAAAAGGCGATGATTCAGTATGAAACGGTGCAAGCTTTGGTGGAAAAACGCATCGCCTATGCCAAGACCTTGGTAGGGCAGCTTGAGCCGGATCAGGTTTCCCCGACACTGAAAGATGCCCTCTCCCTTTCTGCATTGGATGTTCAACCGGCGCGCTTGAGTGCCGGCTATATTGCGCTTGACCGTGTATTGGAAGTGTTGCAGAAGGCAGTATTCACTACTGCTCAGTATCCGGTCCTGGCCCCCTATTTCGATGCAATGTATGCGGTGGAACAGGAGTTGGAAAATCCAGTCAACCAATACAATGCCCTTTGTGAATACTTCAATCAGCAAAAGCAGGCTTTTCCGGCGCGATGGGCGGCAGAACGTCTCGGGTTTGCCGATCTAGAGCTGATCGCGATTGCCCCTGCGTTGAAGGGAAGACCCTGAGAGATAGAGGGGAAGCAGCAATGCGATTACCCGGATATTGTCCTGCAATGCCAGGGACGGTACCCCGATTTTGAGAACCAGCAGGATGATCATGACCGCCGCACTGAACGAGACCAGATGCGGATGCCGGGTTTTGCCCCGAAGCAGGCCGACCGCGCTGATGAGCAGCAATGGGTTGACGAAGAGGATGTTCTCATTGAAATAGGTCATATCCATGTCGGAGCATAGCATCATGAAGAGCAACAGGCTCCCCAACAGTCCCAGCGTAAGGAACAACAAGCCCAAGAGGATTGTTTTCAGACGGCAGTTCCAGCGCCCTGCAAGGTAGAGCAGCAGCGCAATTCCCAGACCGACGAGAAAGTATTGCCAATCGTAGCGTGCCGTGCTTGGTGCAACTGCAGCGCGAATTCCCAAATGGGAAGTATCACGCAATACCTGGACGTTCCGGGCAAGCTTGGATCCGTCTGGATAGGTGAAGTCCAGGACTGCCTGTTCCAGTTTCTCCGGAAGATAGAGCTCCTCGTATCGGTTTAGCTTGGCATCGATGGTGCGGCCTTGGAGGAAATCCAGAACCCAGAAGAGGGCGGGGCTGTGAATCATGTAGCTGCTGTCCAACTGCCGGTAACTCAATCCGGTCGATTCCGCTTGTGCCCATGCCTTGAATGCTCCGTTTGTACCTGCATCGATGATGTCCCTGATCCGAGTTGCGCAATTATCCCGATAGAAATGATAGAGATAGGTACTGTATTCACTCTTTATGTTCTTTTGCAAAAACGAAATGATTGCGAATTTTGCTTCCTTGGGAAAATTGAGCTCCAGCAGCTTTACATCCCGCATCTCCGACAGGGCTTCCTCGATCCGCCATGTGGCTTCACTGGCCAGGACGTAATAATACATCCGGCCTCTGGCGAAATTCAGGTAGAAGTATTTCTGTTGGGTATCGAAAATCCCCCAGTCGTACATGATCTGGGTCCCCGAAGGTTGGGTGACGATCAGGGCGCTGTGGCCGAACCATGCATACAAAGGATCCCCGGGACCGATGGTCAGCAATTTGATGGAGGTCTGGTCCACCCAGGCTTCTTGGTTTGCCGCCAAAGGTTTGGAGAAATCGATGCTGCCCAATTCCTTTACGCTGTTGAACGGTTGCAAGGCTTGGGATGGTATATTGCTTGCAGCCCACATTCGGCTGACCAGGCAGAGGATGATGAGGGCCAGGACACTTCGTTTCATTGGCGTCAGCATAGCACAGTCCGTTCATACTTCCAACCAGTTGATTTTTTGCCCTCTTCCCTCTACTCTAGGTTCGGAGGGTCCATGGAGCGCAACGTATCGTCTTTGGCTATTGTCTTGCACAGTCAGCGGTACGGTCAGTTGAACCGGCGGTTGAAGCTCTTGAGTGTGGATTTCGGCATCATCGATGTCGTAAGTTACGGAGCGAGGAAATCCCTCAAGTCCATTAAGGCTGAAGCATTTTCCGACGGACAGTTCTTTCTGTATTATAATCCGGTGAAGAAGGATTATACGCTCAAGGATGTTCAGATCATCGCCACTCATGATGAATTGCGTTCTGAGCTTGATCTTACGTACAGCGCTTTGCTGTTTTGTGAGTTGATACTCAAGACTCATGGCGGGGAGAGTGCCAAGGAATATCAGTTGCTCAGCCAGGCCTTGGATTTTTTGGTCAGCGATCCGGATAAGATGGATCGGATCATCATTCAATTCATCCATCAGTTGAGCGATTTGCTGGGACTTCGCGGGGATTACGAGCGGTGCCCGTTGTGTGAGAGACCGTATGGGGAGCGTGAAGTATTGTCTTTCTCAACTGCGTTGAACGCACCCTGCTGCAGCGATTGCGGCTCCTTGGATGCTTCGCTGTTGCTGCTTCCCGGTTCCCGTCGCTACTTGAGCCTGACCTCCTCGATGTCGTTCGCCCAAAGTTTGGAAGTGCCTCTGAGTCCTACAGCGACCGCCCGCATCAAGCAGTACCTGCTTTCCTATGCGCAGATCATTACCGGTGGAGCGTTGAAAACGTTGGCAGGGGACATCCTCAGAGGCGGGGAGGGAGCGTAAATATGCAAAATTATAGAAAGGTTGTGAATATATGGTTTGGAGAAAATCTTCCGTTTCATCCCAGGAAATACGTCGTCTACACGAACAGTACGGCCTGGATTTGTTGTGTTCATCCATCCTTGTTCGGAGGGGACAGACCACAAGTGACCAAGTAAAATTCTTTTTGGAGAATGAACTCACCTACCTGCACAATCCCTTCCTCTTCGATGATATGGAAGAGGTGGTGGATCGGATTACTGATGCCGTGTCGGAGGGTGAGAAGGTCCGTGTCTTCGGTGATCGGGATGTCGATGGCATCACCAGTACCGCCCTGCTCGTCGAGGAACTGCGTCGTATGGGGTTGGATGCAAGCTATCAGCTTCCCGAGGGGGATGACCCGTACGGAATGACGATCAGCGGGGTGGAACTGGCCCATGCAGACGATGTGACGTTGATCATCACGGTTGATTGTGGCATCTCCAGTTTCGCAGAAATTGCCCATGCCCACAATCTGGGCATCGATACCATCGTACTTGACCACCACATCAGTGGGGAGGCATTGCCTCCCGCCCTGGCCATCATCGACCCGAAGATGCCCGGTTCGGGGTATCCGTTCGAACATCTTGCCGGGTGTGGCGTGGTAGCCAAGGTTATTTGGGCCTTGCGGTTCAGCAAAACGGAATTCTATCGGGAAGAATGCATCCTCCTGCACGCACAGCCGGGGCATGACACGGTTATCATTCAGGCGATGCGCATCGAAAATCTGTTGGTGATTGATCGCGTAATCGAGGAGATCAACCCCGGCTTGATCGCCCCTTCGCAAAGTAAGGCATTGGCATTTCTCTCAGCGGGATTGCCGATTCTCGTATTGGATGCTCCCACCGAGCTAGCCCAGTTGCGGCGGGCTTTCGGCAAGCAGGTGGATATTCACTTGATGGATATGCGCCCCGAGATGGAAGCGGTGATGCCGGTGGTGAAAGGTAGAGGCTTGTTCACCTTGGCCAATCTGAGTCGGGCCATCAAGTATTCACCGTTCGGTCGTGATGAGCTGCAGGTGCTTTATACCTTGTTTACTGCATATTGTATGAAGCGCTATCCTGCTTTGGATGCAGAGTATGAATCCATCCTGGATTTGGTGGCCATTGGGACGATAGCCGACCTCATGCCGATGGAAGATGAGAATCGGCTCATGGTCAGACGGGGACTGAAAGTGCTTAGGGAGGGAAGAAGGCAGTCCCTGCTTCCGCTGTTTTCCATGCAGAACCTGTTGGGAAAGCAATTGTCGACCAGCGACGTTTCCTGGCAGATCAGTCCGGTCATCAACGCCTCCGGGCGGATGGGGAAGCCATCGGTCGCTCTCAACATGCTGCTCAGCGCTGATCTGGGAACCGCAGAAGAGCTTGCCGGTGAATTGATGCGTTTGAACAAGGAACGCCAGAAACTGGGTGAGGATGCCTGGGACCGGTTGCTTGCCAAGGCAAAGGACAGTTTTGAGGCCACCGGTTCCAAACTGGTGGTGGTTGAGGATGCTTCGCTGTCGCGTGGCATCACCGGGGTGATGGCCAGCCGGTTGCTCAAGCAATTCAACGCTCCGGCCTTGGTGTTGGCGACGGTAGGGGATGAGCGTGTCTCCGCATCCATGCGCAGTCCTGATTATTTCAATTCCCGTGAATTTCTTTCTCGTTTCAGCGATTTGTTCCTCGACTTCGGAGGACATGCCTGCGCAGGTGGATTCTCCATGGAAATCGATAAGCTTGCAGTGTTCAAACGCAGGGTGATGGATGAGATTGATACCATGGATTGCATGCCCGAGGAATTGGAGGAAGAGCTCGTCATCGATTGTACGCTGCCCGAGGCTTTCATGACTCCCGATCTCATCAAGGTGGTGGAGTTTTTCGAACCGTATGGAGAGAAGAATGCTCCGTTGGTGATGTTGATGGAGGGTGCAAGGATTGAGGACATCCAGTATCTGAACAACAAGGGGGGGGGCGCCCAACATCTGAAATTGACCTTGTCCTTCGGTCAGTACAAATGGCCTGCTCTTTTCTGGAAGGCAGGGGATCGTGTAGGTACCGATTTCGATACGGGTTCAGTGGTGGATGTTGCCTTCAGGCTGGGAAGAAATTACTTCAGAAGCCAGGAGAGTCTTCAGTTGACCGTACTGGATCTAAAGACAGCTGTGCACAGTGCTTGACACGGCGGCCCCGTTTCGGGCATGCTATGGACCGTGAAAACGAACCCAGTAATAGGGAAGGGGGGTGATTAATTATATGGCATTCGTAAAAGTAGACGACAATGAACCTCTTGAAAAGTCGATCAAGCGTTTTAAGCGCATGGTTGAGAAAGAGGGCATCATCCGCGAATGGAAGAAGCGGGAGTACTTTGAAAAGCCCTCCACCATCCTCAACAGGAAAAAGAAAGCTCTTGCACGCAAGCAGATGAAGAAGGTCCGCAAGCTGCATGGTTCAAAAGGTTTTTAAGTGATAAGGAGCCGCCGGTTTTCCGGCGGTTCTGTGTATAGTGGCCTTCTCAAGATTGAAATTTCAGAATGAAACCCTTTTTAATTTTCCTATCCGGAAACATTTTAAGGGTTTTTTTATAAATACGTCAGAATACATAAAAAAAATTAGACAAAACCCCTGTTTTTAGTGTACAATTTCAGCAGAAGCACCTGTAAGGGAACAACAAATCCCAACACCTAGCAAAGAGAGGAAGGTAATACCATGCTAATTCTCATTTCTGATGCCTTTGACCAAACGCTTCCCGAACGCCTGAAGGCTTTTGGTGAAGTTACCACCGACAAGAATCGTCTGGGCGAGGCCAACGTGGTTCTGGTTCGCAGCAAGACCAAATGTACCAAGGAATACATCGACCAGGCTCCCAACCTGAAGTTGATCATCCGCGGTGGTGTTGGTATCGACAACATCGACAAAGCCTATGCAGAGAGCAAGGGTATCATCGTCCGCAATACCCCGAAATCCTCTGCGATTGCCGTTGCGGAACTTGCCTTCGCCCTGATGCTTTCCACTCCGAACCATCTGGTGGAATACCACAACGGAATGAAAGGCGGCCAATGGCTGAAGAACCTCAAGCGCAATGAGCTGTACGGCAAGACCCTCTGCCTGTTCGGTATCGGCAATATCGCCAGCAAAGTCGCCGAGCGAGCAAAGGCTTTCGGCATGACCGTCGTAGCCTACGACAAGTACGTTTCTTCTTCCCCGGTTGCAGACATGAAGGCCAGTCCGGAAGCTGCGGTTGTGGACGCCGATTATATTTCCCTGCATCTTCCCTTGACTAATGAAACCACGGGAATGGTGAACAAGGCTCTGATTTCCCACTGTACCAAAAAACCGGTGGTCATCAATACCGGCCGCGCCTTGTGCGTCGATGCCGATGATATGGTTGCCATGCTCAATGAGGGTAGTGTCGCCTGGTATTGTACTGATGTATGGCCCACCGATCCTCCCAGTGAGGACTATCCGGTCCTGAAGGCCGACCATGTTACCCTTACCCCCCATGTGGGAGCGAACAGTGAGGAGAACCTTGCCAGAATCGGTGAGGAGACCTATGACATCCTGGAAGAATTGAAGAACGGAGGAAAAATCTAATGGAACGCAAAAAGAATTACTTTGCAGGTCCTTCGGTAATGCCGGTGGAAGTGCTTGAGCAACTCAGGGACCAGATGGTCGAATACAACAACCAGGGCTTGTCCATGGTGGAAGCCAGCCATCGTGGCGGCATGTTCGAAGACATGTACGATGAATGCCTGGCTTTGTTCCGGGAGCTCTTGGGGATCAGCGATGATTATGATGTGTACTTCCTCGGTGGCGGTGCCACCCTGCAGTTCACCATGATCCCGATGAATTTCCTCCGACCGGGAACGGTTGCCGATTACATCAGAAGTGGGACGTGGTCCAACAAAGCCGCCGATGATGCAGAGAAACTGGGAGAGGTCAAGTACTATTATGACGGAAAGGCCAACAAATACACCTCTTTGCCTGATGCAAAGTTGGTAAAACCCAGTGAGAATTCCAGTTATCTTTATCTCTGCTCCAATGAAACGATCGGGGGTATCGAGTGGCAGGATTGGCCCGATACCGGTTCCGTTCCTTTGATCGCCGATATGTCCAGTGATATTTTCAGCCGACCGGTTCCTGTGGATAAGTTTGATATGATCTACGGCGGCGTGCAGAAGAATCTCGGACCTGCAGGTGCAACCTTCATCATCATGAAGAAGTCCCTGCTGGAGAAGCAGAATACCAATCTGACTGCATATATGGACTACAAGCTCCATTCCAAGGAGAAAGGGTTGTACAATACACCTCCGGTATTCTCCATCTGGGCGGTCAAGCTGGTGCTCGAGTGGATCAAGGCAAACGGGGGCACCGAGGGAATGCTCAAGCGTGCAGTCGAGAAGAGCAACCTGCTCTATGATGTCATCGATTCCTCTTCGTTCTTCCGCAGCCCGGTCGATCCGGCCTTCCGTTCCCGCATGAACATTGTCTTCAGGCTCCCGAGTGAGGAACTTGAGGAAAAGTTTGTGAATGAATCGAAGAAACAGGGCATGCTTGGGTTGAAGGGCCATCGTTCCGTCGGAGGCCTGCGTGCAAGTCTTTACAATGCCCTTCCTGTCGATGATGTCACTGCATTGGCACAGTTCATGAAGGATTTTGAAAGGAAGAACGGGTAAACAAGCATGAAAGTAAAGATGGATGAGACGAATAAAGCGATTATCCGCCAATTGTGTGATGGGCGCAAGCCTTTCAGTGCAATCGCCGAAGAGCTGAGCATCACCGAGAACACCGTTCGTGCACGGGTCAACAAGTTGATCGACGAAGGTGTGCTGCAGATTTCCGGGTTGATCAACCCGGAAACGATTCCCGGCCTGCAGGTGGTCATGATGGGGGTGAAACTCAAGACCCTCGATCTTGAACGCAAGGCAAAGGAGTTTGCAGAATTACGGGGTGTCATCTCTGCCGCGGTGGTGACCGGTCGTTACGATTTGATCGTCCAGCTGGTGCTTAGTGAGGAAGAGGGATTGAGTTTACTCGATTTCTTCAAGTTTGAATTGGATAAGATCAGCGAGATTTCGGAAGTCGAAACATTCGTCGTCTACCAATCCCATAACTTCAGGATTCCGTATATCCTCTGATCTCTTGTTCATGTTTTTACGAGGGTGCCACGACGGCACCCTTTTTCGTTTGCCGTGATGAAAAGAAAAATTAAGGTGACTGGAGAATTTGTATGTTTCATGGTATACTTGCTCTGACTGTGCCCTCTGGCGTTGTCTATTTGCAGTTTTGAGGAGAAAAATTATGGCAGACCTGTCTACTACATATCTTGGATTGAACCTGAAAAACCCCCTGATCGCTGGAAGCAGCCCATTGACTGCATCATTGGACAACCTCAAGCGTTGCGAGGATGCCGGACTTTCGGCAGTCGTGCTCAAATCCATTTTTGAGGAACAGATTGAAGCTGATGGTGAGGCTGCCGTGGATGGCGGAGAGCAGTACCTTACGCATGCCGATGCATACGGGTATGTGAAGAGTTCGAGTATGGAACGGCAGATTGATGCCTACCTGACGTTGCTTGAGGATGCAAAACGCTCCTTGCAGATTCCCGTGATCGCATCCATCAACTGTCGGAGAAGCGGGAGTTGGATTGAGTATGCCCAGCGTTTTGTGGCGTGTGGTGCGGATGCCATCGAGCTGAACCATTATGTCGTAGCCGCCGATGTGGAGATGGAAGGACCGGCCATCGAGAAGGAATATCTATCCTTGGTAAAGGCTGCACGCAAGCAGATCAAACTGCCCCTGAGCCTGAAAATGGGGCCCTATTTTTCTTCCTTGGCGAATATGCTTCGCAAGTTTGATGAACTATCCATTGATGGTGTGGTGCTTTTCAACCGATTCTACAGTCCCGACATTGATATTGAGAAACTCTCCTTGGTCCCGGCGCAAATGCTCAGCAGCAAGGATGAATATGCACTCTCTCTCCGATGGACAGCCTTGATGAGCGAAGAGCTTCGCTATGACATTTGTGCCTCCACCGGTATTTATGCAGGCAGCACTGTCGTCAAGCAGTTGCTCGCCGGAGCAAAGGCCGTCCAGCTCTGTTCCGTATTGCTCAAGCAAGGCCTCTCTTCTGTTGCCAAGATTGAGTCTGAATTGAGTCAATGGATGGATTCGCACTCCTACTCCAAGATTTCTGACTTCAATGGAAAACTCGCACAGGAGCATATGGAAGACCCGACCCGTTGGGAGCGCGTGCAGTACATGAAGTCGATCCTGGATGCTCGAAAGGGTTGAACCATGAATATCGAACAATACAAAGATATCGCCCCCTATAGGGGGCAGGATGTTCGTGACGCCGTAGCACGTGTCAGTGCTAACAAGGATGCCATCTACAAAATGCTTTCCTCCTTGGGGCCTGCCGAGAATGAGCAACAGCAGAAGCAGATATCCGCCTATGCATCCCATATCGTATCAATGCTTGACAAAGTCTATAATTATGACGATTTCCAGCGCTACATCACTGCTGGGATATTTCTGCCCGCCATTCTGGAAAAAAGTGTTGATTCGTTTACGATCAGCGGGGCCGAACACACCAAGAAAGAGCTTTCCTATTTGTTCATGAGCAATCATCGGGATATTGTTCTGGATTGTGCTCTGATCGATATCGCCCTGCTGAAGAGCGACCGGATGCTCTGCGAGATGGCCATCGGGGATAATCTGCTGACCAATCACTTTGTTGCAGACCTGTTCAAGCTCAACGGCGGTGTGACGGTAAAGCGAACCCTTCCGATGCGGGAGAAGTATCTGGAGTCAATTCGGCTCAGTGCATATTTCGTTGAATTGATCACCGAGCAAAACAAATCCATCTGGGTTGCTCAGAAAAGTGGAAGAGCGAAAGATGGGTTGGATGTCACCACTCCTGCCATCATCAAGATGCTGCATCTTTCCCAGAAATCAAAAGGCATTTCCTTCAATGAGGTTGTAAACAACTGTCGAATCGTTCCGGTGGCGGTCAGTTATGAGTATGACCCCAATGATTTGATCAAGGCGGGGGAGGAAGTCGCCCGTATCGCAAAAGGCGAGCACTGCAAGAAGCGGTATGAGGATTTGATTTCCATCTCCCGAGGTCTGAAAGGCTACAAGGGGAACATTCACATTGCATTCGGCACCCCGATCCAAGGTGAATACACCACCGCAGAACAAGTGGCACAGGAAATCGACCGGCAGATCCATACGTTGTACAAGCTTTGGCCGACGAATTTGTTTGCCTATGACTATCTGGAGAATAGTACCCAATTCAGCCATCTCTATCGCGATTTTGACACGGAAGCCTTCTTGTATCGATTCAAGGGAGCGCGAGAAGACGTTCGGCTCTTCGCACTCAATGCCTATGCAAACCCAGTCAGATCATTCCTTGCCGCACAACAACAAAGCTAGGCTGGTTCTTTTCTGCCTGCTTATTGGGCTATCCCTTGTTTCCTGCAGTCGCAAGGAAGTCTCTCTGGTGCATCTTGAAACATCGGTGGCTCATATCATTGATCTTTCCGATGGATCGGAAACTCAGACGCTCAACCTTGCATTCCTGTTGGATGGCACCACGGAAACCGTCCAGGTTCGGGTGCAGTCCAGCGACCAGCAGAATGAATGGGTGTCATCAGCCGAATCCGATGTACAGGGACTCTATCAGATCAGCCCGCTCGCGATGGGCAAGGATGTCGGGCTTCCCCAAGGCCTATGGAACCTCTCCATACTCCAGAAGGATGGAAGGACCTTGAACGAAACTTTTACGGTTTCTGTTGAACCCTTCTCGGTAAAACTTCCCGACTATGATAAGCAAAACAGGGTTTTGACCATCAACCAAAGTCCTGCAGTACTCTTGCAGTACGACAAGGATGGCAAGTTGCTCAGCAGAAGCGATCAAAAGCAGCCGGTCAGCATCCCCTTGGATGCGCTTGCCGAACAAGCTGTTTTGTCCTATGCAGATGATTCGATTTTGATCGACATTCCCCTTTAGGTTCTCTGGACTGCTTGTATCAGGTCGGATTTCTGCAATCGTATCACAAACGTCCTCCCGTGCGGACAGGCAGGTTCAGCAAGTGCAAATACTTTGGTCAGCAACGAAATGGCAAGATTCCGATCCACAGGATCGCCTGCTTTGATGGCTGCGTGGCAGGCGACAATGGCATACAAGCCTTTCTCCACTTCCTGGGCATCACCGGTGGTATGCTGGATGAAGGAGATCAGCTGCCCTTCGATGTTGCGGTAGAGAGCCGGTATCGCCCGTAATTCCCATAAAAGATCGTCGGTACGTTCCAACTTGATGCCAAGATTCAGATACACATCCATATGTTCCTGCAGATAGGTGTCGGCATCACGTTCCACTTCGAACGAGAGGGGGATCATCAGCGTCTGAACCGATTGCTTTGTTCGTATTTCATCGAACAACAAGCGTTCATGCGCCGCATGTTGGTCCACCAGATACAAGTCGTCCCCTTTCTGAGCAATCAAGAAGAGATTGAATGCTTGTCCAAGATAGGTGAACGGTTCGGTTTCCTGTTGCTGCAGCCAGATGTCCTGCTCCTGATTTGTTTTGGAAGCCTGCATGGATTGTTGGCCGAGAATTTCCTTGGCTTTCTGGAACCAAGCCGGATCGATCGGACGCTGAGCTTGTTCCTGGATTCGATAGGAAGCCCTTGGTTCAGATGATACGTCGGCTTTGGCATGCGAAGCGGTAACAGTCAGGGAAGGTTGTTCAAATTCCAATTCCTGTTTCACCAGTCTGGGGATCGTCCGTTTTACCTGACTTGAGATCATGCTGACCACTTGGTGGTGAATTTCGGCCTTGTTACGGAGTTTCACCTCCCGTTTGGTGGGGTGGATATTGAAATCGACCAACGTGGGATCGACTTCAATGAACAGATAGCAATACGGGAAGGACCCCCCGCTCAAAAGTTCTCCATAGCCGTACGTGACGGCTTGTACCAGTGAGTATTCCTCAACGGGACGGTTGTTTACAAAAATCTTTATATGGGAGCGGTCACTGCGTGAAAAGGCGGGGGAAGAGCAGACGGCATAGAGGTTGAAGCGCCCGGCCGTATCATACAATTCCAACATTTCCGATGGAACTATGTTCTGGCTGAGCGAAAGCACATCGAGAATGCGCTGCTTGCGGCTTGTCGGTAAAAGATCGAGCCGAAGCGTGCCGTCGGTTAAAAAACGGGAGCTTCTGTCGGGAAAGGCCAGTGCCTTTTCCTGGAGGACCTGTCTGCACATGGTTGCCTCCGTTGATGGACGCTTGAGAAACTGCCGTCTTGCCGGAAGTTCGGAAAACAGGC